>NZ_DBMACV010000070.1:0-18344 GCF_057861905.1 Phocaeicola sp.
CTGCATATTGTTGCTTTCCGAAGAAGCCGTGTATCAATGTTACAAGAACTCTTGACACACAGCTCGCTTTGTTTTGAATTCGTCGAACTCACGTTAAATAGTAACTCCGATGGTGACAAGTGCCATCATTCCCTTCAACCACCAGTAAGGAAACAGAAAAAGCACACAATGCAAGGCTGTAATCCAAAGCAAGGCAACAGATATAATCTTAGCCCGGAGCGGAATGGCCCTTTCCTCGCGGAAACTGCGAATATACGGTCCCAGATACTTATGTTCCAGCAACCAGTTGTATATGCGTGGGGAACCTTTGAAAAGCAATGCCGCCGCAAGCAGCAAAAAAGGCGT
Organism: Phocaeicola sp.; assembly: GCF_057861905.1. Classification (NCBI taxonomy): domain Bacteria; kingdom Pseudomonadati; phylum Bacteroidota; class Bacteroidia; order Bacteroidales; family Bacteroidaceae; genus Phocaeicola; species Phocaeicola sp. Next base: position 346 of record NZ_DBMACV010000070.1, read on the forward strand.
CGTAGGCAGCACAGGCAAAAAAATGCCTATCACTCCCAACGCCAAGAAAAGGGAACCTGTTGCGATATAGATATATTTCATTGTACAAATATACAACGAAACCCGGATATTCCTCGAAAAGTAGAGTAAATACCGCCATATTTTCATATTGCCGCTTTTTATCCTATCTTTGCAGACAGTAAAAACAGATTAATATGGAAATAACCAGTGCCGAATTCGTAGTCAGTAATTCAAGGGCAGACATGTGCCCCAAGACCAACTTGCCGGAATATGCCTTCATAGGCCGGTCGAACGTAGGAAAATCCAGCCTCATCAACATGCTGACCAAACAGCCTAAGCTGGCCATGACTTCTTCTACTCCGGGAAAAACGCTTCTCATCAATCATTTCCTTGTCAACAAGGAATGGTATCTGGTAGACCTTCCGGGGTACGGCTATGCGCAGCGAGGCAAGAAAATGATGGAGAAAATTCAGAAACTCATCGAATATTATGTTCTCGAACGCGAACAGATGACCTGTCTGTTTGTGCTGGTAGACAGCCGTCTGGAGCCTCAGAAAATAGACCTCGAATTTATGGAATGGCTGGGAGAAAACGGCGTACCTTTTGCCATCATCTTTACGAAAGCCGACAAACAGAGTAGCGGAAAGACTAAATTCAATGTCGACCGATATATGGAAGTACTGAAAGAACAATGGGAAGAACTTCCTCCGTATTTCGTGTCTTCATCGGAAAAGAAAACCGGAAGGAAGGAAATACTGGATTACATCGAGTCTATAAATAACTCTCTGCAAGCACAAATCAAGTAAGGCTCTGATTCTTTACCAGCAAATCTGGAGATGTTGTTTTAAAAATGTCCTGACGTTTTTTTATTTTTTGTACAAAAACAAAAATCTTTTGTACAAATTTTCGGAGAAACAAGCTGAGGAATTTTTTCTTTTCTCGCGACAGGACTGATGAAACTTCATGACACTCCATACATGACAAAGCCAACTAATTCGCACTTCCTCTAAAAGATGCAAATTAGTTGGCTTTTAATCTTTTCGACAGAATTCTATCTTCAAAAGAGAGAAACGTCAGCCTTCTATCTCACTCAGTTCCAGCCAGCGCATACTCTTCTCGTCCAGTTCATCATTCAAAGCCGGAAGACGTTTCGATTTTTCCGTCAACTCTTCCACACTCAGCGAACCGCTGCACAGGGCTTCCTCCAGCGCTTTCTTTTCCGCCTCCAACTGGGCAATGTCTTTCTCCAACTGTTCGAATTCCTTTCTTTCCTTGAAAGTCATCCGGCGCTTGTCGTTCAGGCGTACACGCTGCGTCTTTTCCTCTTTCGGCTTGGCAGCCTCTTTCTCATGTTCCGCCTTGGCAAGTTTCCATTCGCGATAGTCGGAATAATTGCCGGGGAAGTCGCGTATATCGCCCTGACCTTTGAATACCAGCAAATGGTCGACAACCTTATCCATGAAATAGCGGTCGTGGCTGACAACAATCACGCAGCCTTTAAAGTTTTGCAAGTATTCTTCCAGCACCTGAAGCGTCACGATATCCAAATCATTGGTAGGCTCGTCCAGCACAAGGAAGTTGGGATTCTTCATCAGTACCGTACACAGATACAACCGGCGGCGTTCTCCTCCACTCAACTTATACACATAGCTGTGCTGTGTTTCGGGTGTAAACAAGAAATGCTGCAAGAACTGCGAAGCGGTCAGTCGCTTGCCGTTGCCCAACTCTATCACTTCAGCAATGTCCGTTATCACGTCTATCACCTTCATCTGCTCGTCGAACTTCAATCCGTCCTGCGAATAATATCCAAAACGTACCGTTTCGCCGATATCGAGCGTACCGCTGTCCGGCTTCTCCAAACCCATCAGAATCTTGATAAATGTAGACTTTCCGGTTCCGTTGTTTCCCACAATACCCATTTTTTCATAACGGGCAAAAATGTACGAAAAGTCATCCAGAATCTTTATATCGCCGAAGCTCTTGCACAAATGGTCGGCCTCAAAAATTTTTGAGCCGATATACGATGCCTTCACGTCGAGCTTTACGTTCGTATCATACGTATGCTGCTTGGCAACCTTTTCCAATTCGTAAAAAGCCTCCTCACGATAGCGTGCCTTGTGACCGCGCGCCTGAGGCATACGGCGCATCCACTCCAGCTCCGTGCGGTACAGATTATTGGCTCGTGCTATTTCTGCATTGGTAGCATCGATACGTTCCTGACGCTTCTCCAGGTAATAACTGTAATTCCCTTTATACGAATAAATCTGCTTGTTATCTATTTCGATGATTTCCGAGCAGACACGATCGAGGAAATAACGGTCGTGTGTTACCATGAGCAAGCTCAGGTTGGCACGGTTCAGATATTCTTCCAACCATTCGGTCATATCGAGATCCAAGTGGTTGGTCGGCTCGTCCAGAATCAGCAGGTCAGGTTCAGTAATTAAGACATTCGCCAGTGCCACACGCTTGAGCTGTCCTCCAGAAAGATGCTTGATTTTCTGATCGAAATGACGGATTTTCAATTGTGAAAGAATTTGCTTGGCACGGCGCTCATAATCCCACGCCTTTTCGTGTTCCATGCGTGCCAGCAAGTCCTCCAGCCCCGGATTTCCGGGAGTTTCCATACATTTCTCATATTCCTTTATCAGCTCGACGGTACTGTTTCCGTGATGGAAACAAGCCTCCAGCACCGTCAGTTCTTCCGGGTAAGAAGGACTCTGTTCCAAATAACCTACCCGCAGGTCACGGCGGAAGGTAATGGTACCTTCATCGTACCCTTCCTTTCCAGCAAGTATATTCAGCAACGTTGTTTTTCCGCTTCCGTTCTTGGCTATCAGCCCGACGCGCTGTCCCTGCGCTATGCCGAACGATATTTCATGGAACAGCAGCAGGTCGCCAAAAGATTTTGTCAGATTCTCGACTTGTAAATATGGAATCATTCTCTTTTATCTTCTAAATTAATTTTACATCGTAACGGTCAGAGTACCGCCTCTACTTCCGAACGGATACGCGCATACTCGGCCTTCAAGTCGCAAGGCTGGCCGTTTTTCACCTTATCCCATATCAATCGGGCCGGATTGACCATAACATCTGTCTGAGCGAAGCGCAAGGCAGGATACTCCTTCTCGCCGTCTACGACTGTCACCCAGTCCATGCCATCCATTTCATTTACAAGAATCGCTCCGAAGGCAAAGCCAAAACTTTCCCATGCCGACCGCTGGTTCTTGTTGAAACGTCCGCTATCCATCACTTTCTGTATGCTGTCTATATCGGCTTCACTCGAAGTAAAATCTTTGGTGAGCTGCTTCTTGATGGTAGAAACAGCCCAGTCGTATGCTTCATTGATAGCATTTATCTCGAGCACACGCACCGGAATAATTTCTTTCCATGGCTTTTCACCTGCGCCACGCACATTCAGCGACGCTATAATCTGCTCGGCCACCTTTACACTTTCGCCTTTGCTCACGGTAAACGAACATTCTACAGAAATATTCCCCTTACCCGTCACCCAGATATGGGAAGTATACCATACTCCGTTTTCCTGAAAGCTCTCGGTCAGATAGGCACAGTTCCACTTGCCGACCTTGACCAGTTTCACTCCACGACTCTGCTGCATTTCGTACTCGATACACTCCTGTGCATAATTCCGGCTCTCGCCCTGATAGGCTGAAATACGGAAGTTTCCCGTCCATTTGTCGGGATTGTAAAACAAGAAACTGTCTTCTGTGTCCTCAAACTCGCGCCAGTCTGACGGATATTCCAGTAAGAACCACGAACCGGGGGATATATATTTCATCATAACCATGTTATTTTTAAGAAATCAATACTAAGACACGTACACACATTTTCTCTGCGGCATATTATTTGACCGGAAGAATCTCTATCCAGTAGTCGTCCGGATCATTAATGAAATAGAGTCCCATAGCTTCATTTTCGAAACATACGCAACCCATTTCCTTGTGGAACTTGCGTACTTCATCGTAGTCACCTTCTACACGCAAGCAGAGATGGCTTTCATTTTCGCCCAGTTCGTATGCCTCCGTATGGTCGCGCAGCCATGTCAGCTCCAGCAGAAAATCAGAATGGTCGTCGGCCATATATACCAGAATGAATGAACCGTCGCCAGCTTCTTTACGGTGCGACTCATGCAATCCCAGTGCTGTTTCATAAAACTTGATACTCTTTTCCAGATTAGTCACATTGATATTAAAATGATCGAATCGTCCTTTTACTTGCATAATACTTTTCATTTATTGAGTTCTAAACTTATTTTTTGTCCTCTCGACCGTATTTCAGGCATCGAGGCGCCATTCTTCTGCGCTATGGGCAGGAAAGCAGCAGTCTTATCGTATGCTTCGTCGAAGTGCATCGGTACAAAGATAGAAGTTTTTATCTGTTCTACAAATTGGCGAGGGCCACGCATATACTCCCTCCCCAGGCGCGGATCGACAGGAAACATTACCACATCCATGCTGCGAGTATAGCGGGCAATGTCATTCAATTCGCGAAGAAAATGATTTTCGTAACCTCTCCATTCGGCCTCATCGCTTTCATCCATCCAGTGCCAGTTATTCAAGTCGCCTGCATGAAATATCTTTTTCCCTGCCACTTCGATAAGAAAAGACACACCGATATCGGTCGATCCGAAAGCATGTATCTGCAAAAGTTCATCGGCGTAATGTTCTCCTTTCTCCAGCCATATCGCATCTTCCGGCCCCACCAGCTTCTGCTGTAAAATATCCCGCGAGAAAATGAATGAAATGTCGGCATGTTTTGCCCGAAACGTGAGCACGTTTTTATTGAAATGATCGGCATGAGAATGGCTGGAAAGCACATACAGTTTGCCGGGACGTTTCAGTAACTCATCGTGCACAACACCACTTGTTGCCGAAACCGAATCCTCAAAGTAATCCATAATCACGGTAAACCCTTCACCCAGCAAAGCAAATCCGCTGTGATATAAATAGATAAGTTCCATTTTATTCTACCTGTTTATTTTCCGATAGGCTGTATATAAGCACGGGTGGCCTTGTCAATCTCAAGAAACATATAGTTCAGCTTACCAGAATGAATCATTTTTTCATTCTCCTTATAAATACGGGTTGCATATTCCTTCGACTTGTCGAACATCAGCCGCGAAACACTTTCCTGCGATTTTCCCGCCACTGTAGAATCCAGCTTTTCTTCGGGGAAGAAATCGTCCAGATTTACGTCACCTATCATCGAGGTTTCCAGAAAATGCATATTCCGGTGCATGCGGTCGGTATAATATCCTACAAACATATGTCCGGGGATACGTACCAGAATCGGATCGATATTGATAGCCTTAAGCAATGAAGCGAACAACACACTGCCGTCCACACAGTTTATCTGTGCCGACTGCAAGGCATCATCGAATGTACGGACCCGCTGAGTAAATACTACATTCGACGACAAGCTGCTGTTGCTGATGGAACTGTACTTAAAGTTTCTTTTCTGCAAAACATACCACAAAGCATATACCTGCTTGTCGACAATGTCTTCACTCTTACCCTGATATCCCCAGAAACGATTGACGATGCGTGTATTCAAGGCTTCACGCAACAGTTGGTCTATCTTCGGATTGTCCTCATTCACATAAGCGGCAAAAAATTCTCCCGTATCATGAAATTTCATACGGCTGTCGATATATCCCAGCAGACATTCGTTGATGCTACGCACAGAAAAAGTATGTACACTACCGCTCAGCTTGCGTTTATTCAACTCCACATGCATGGAAACACTGACCGGAACAGCCTGCTCGTTCTCACGAAGGGCATTGTAATTCCACACGATATCAGGAAAAACGGTATATTCTTTTCCCGCTTCGGGCAAAATAAATTCAGACACGGAGCGTGAAAAGAAAGGGGTTTCATCTACCTCTACCCTCAATTTACTATTGTTATACGTGCTCTTTATACGTACGGCAATGCACGATTTTGAATTACCGATATAACCGGTATCTGCAGGAACAATCAAATTGGCATCCGTAGTAGCCGTCGACAAGATGGTGACAGGGAAAATATTACCGCCCAGTTCGTCCGTAATTTCGAAACTGGAACGGAATGGTTCATACCGATAGATATAAATACCCGCAACCAGCACTACGACAACTCCCAGCACACATGTGGACAATTTCCACTTATTACCGATACGAGAAAAGAATTTCAGCCCTTTCATATTACTCTATTTAAAAGAATGTCACTCAGGAGCAGCCCCAGCCACATCCTGAATGACAATATACTTAATGCAACTGTCAGATTATCTGACTGCAATACATTCAATTTCTACCAATGCGCCTTTTGGCAATGCTTTTACAGCAACAGCAGAGCGAGCAGGAAAATCACCTTCAAAGTAGGTTTCATATACGCCGTTCATTTCGGCAAACAATGACATATCTGCAAGGAATACAGTGGTTTTCACAATATTGGCAGTAGTCAAGCCAGCTTCAGCCAGAATATTTTTAATGTTTTCGAATGATTGTGCAGTCTGTTCTGCTACTCCACCAGGAGCAAATTCTCCGGTAGCCGGATCAACAGGCAGCTGTCCCGACAAGAATACCATACCATTTGCTTCGATAGCCTGGCTATACGGACCGATAGCAGCAGGAGCCTTTTCTGTAAAAATTACTTTCTTCATGTTGTTTGTTTAGCTTTTTAGTATAAAAAAATCTATAAGTTAAAATTCAACGCTAAAATAACACTTTTCTCGCAAACAGAGGAAAAAAAGAAAAAAAAAGGCAAGTTTATTGGATAATATCAGAAAAAGGCTTACTTTTGTCAGTGTAAAAACTTCTTTTTACTTACATCAAATAAAAAAACAATCATTATAACTGTAATTACTGACAAGCGTAAATAATACGGGTACTTTCTTATCATATGCCTGTGCGTGATTCTATGCGCATATGCTTTCATGTATTTACTAAATTCATTACACTATACTTATGTATAACATCATTCAACTAAATGACAAAGATTTGACTGAATTGCAGCAGATTGCCAAAGAGTTGGGACTGAAAAAGACCAGTACGCTACGTAAAGAAGAACTGGTATACCGCATTCTGGACGAACAAGCAATCGTCGGTGCTACCAAGAAAGCGACAGCTGCCAAGTCAAATGAAGACCGTAAAGAAGGGCAGCCTCGCAAACGCTCACGTATCAGCGTGAAAAAAGAAGGCGACAAAGTGTACACAGCAACAAAGGACAAAGCACAAAAACTGGAAGCTAATACTCCTCCCCTGCCAGCACCTGCCCCGCTCTTTAAAGATGAAAATGTACAACCTTCAGAAAAACAGACGGAAAGCGTTGCCGCTCCTGCCAATGACGAAAAGCCCAAGACTAAACGAGGACGTAAGCCCGGAAGCAAGAACAAAGCTACATTGGAAAAGGAACAAAAATTAAATCAGACAAATACTGAAGAACCTATTCAGGAAAAGACAATTCCAACACCGGTAGACAATGATGACATGGAGCTTCCGGAACTGAACCTTACAGGTGGTGACGACTTTATTCCTATCGAAGATCTTCCTTCTGAAAAAATTGAACTTCCGACAGAGTTGCTGGGAAAATTTGAAGCTACAAAAATGGAAGCTGCTCCACAGACAGCGCCTGCCGAGAAACCTGAAAAGGAAAATAAACCCAATAACAACAAATTTCAGCAGCGCCAGCAACGCTACAACAATAATAACCGCAACAACAATCAGAACGGACGCCAGCAACAACAGCAATCTCAGAACAACAATCATACCGTTCCTCAAAATACAACTGCCAACCTTCCGGCTCCTCAGCCTGCCGTTGCAGAACCGGTACAGCCTAAACCGGTAGAAAAACCGTATGAGTTCGATGACATCTTGGCTGGTACGGGGGTTCTGGAAATAATGCCTGACGGCTATGGATTCCTCCGTTCTTCCGACTATAACTATCTTTCTTCGCCAGATGATATTTATGTATCTCAGTCACAAATCAAACTGTTCGGACTGAAAACAGGTGACGTAGTTGAAGGTACAATTCGCCCGCCTAAGGAAGGTGAGAAATATTTCCCGCTGGTAAAAGTATCAAAAATTAACGGACTGGACCCCGGACTGGTACGTGACCGTGTACCGTTCGATCATTTGACTCCGTTATTCCCGGACGAAAAATTCAAGCTCTGTAAAGGATATGACGACAACTTGTCGGCACGTGTTGTCGATCTTTTTGCTCCAATCGGTAAAGGACAGCGTGCTCTGATCGTCGCACAGCCAAAAACAGGTAAAACTATCTTGATGAAAGATATCGCTAATGCCATCGCTGCCAATCATCCGGAAGTGTATATGATTATGCTGCTTATCGACGAACGCCCGGAAGAGGTAACCGACATGGCGCGCAGCGTAAATGCCGAAGTCATTGCTTCTACTTTCGACGAACCGGCAGAACGTCATGTTAAAATAGCAGGCATCGTACTGGAAAAAGCAAAACGCATGGTGGAATGTGGTCACGATGTTGTTATCTTCCTCGATTCTATCACTCGTCTGGCCCGTGCTTACAATACAGTATCACCGGCATCGGGTAAAGTACTTTCGGGTGGTGTCGACGCAAACGCACTGCATAAGCCGAAACGTTTCTTCGGTGCCGCACGTAACATTGAAGGTGGAGGTTCACTGACCATTATTGCTACCGCCCTGATTGATACGGGCTCTAAAATGGATGAGGTTATCTTCGAAGAATTCAAGGGTACCGGTAACATGGAACTCCAACTGGACCGCAACCTGAGCAACAAGCGAATCTTCCCGGCTGTCAACATTACGGCATCAAGTACCCGTCGCGACGATCTGTTACTCGACAAGACAACATTGGACCGTATGTGGATTTTACGCAAGTATCTTGCCGACATGAATCCGATAGAGGCTATGGACTTTGTAAAAGACCGACTGGAAAAGACCAAAGACAACGAAGAGTTTCTGATGAGTATGAACTCATAAGAATAAATTTTATACAGACTGCATGCCCTGTAAGCTTCTGCCTCTATGCAGAATGCTTGCAGGGCTTTTTTATTCATAAGGTTGTATCAGTACACCGGATTCTTATTTTTACCTTTTTTAAAAATTACAATTAGAAACTTTCACCGTACAAACTCTTATCATGTGGAGTTTATTTTCTATATTTAGACCAACAAAACTCATCACATTATGAAAAGGGTAATTTTATTGATAGCCTTATTTGCTGTCACATGGGAGCTTAAAGCACAAAATAGTGATCCGACACGATGGGAAGCAACTGTGGGATTGAACGTTTCCAACCTTGGCGGATTAGGTTCTCGCACCGGATTCCATATAGGAGCCAGAGCTGAATTTCCGATATTTGCCTTGGATACCAAAGGATACATCAACGCGGGAGCTATTTTGTCATTAAAGGGATGTTCGCAAGACCGGCTGGAACTGGGAACCATAAAAACGAATCCTTATTATCTGGATATACCAATCCATTTCGGCTATAAGCATAACATCACAAGAAATGTATCTGTCTTCGGCGAAGTAGGACCATACTTCGGAATCGGATTATTCGGCAAGCACAAACTGAAAGACGTTACGATTACGGATGTAGAAGGGAGTCACGTAAAAGAAGACTATGAAGAAAATGTTTTCGCAGACAATGGTCTGAAACGGTTTGACTTCGGACTCGGATTCCGGATTGGCGCGGAACTACAAAAAAGATACTCTGTTTCTCTGGGATATGACTGGGGATTGCTTAATGAATATAAAAAAGGTGAGACAACTGCCGGAGAATATAGCAACAAGTACTGGGATGCGACACCTGACTTGAAAAACAGGAATCTGACTATTTCTTTAAGTTATAAGTTCTGATTTTTACGAGGAACGAACTAACTGAAATATAAAAGAGAGCTACATGGCTCCCTGTAAACGACGGATTATCGCCAACAAACAGCCCCTTAAAAGTTTATCTGTACAACTTTTAAGGGGCTGAATTTTTATCAGTCATCAATGTCGATTACACGATATTTATTGTCGAAGGTTATTTCCCAATGGTTAGTAAGTTTCACTTCATATTCTTTACCTTTACGTTCTATCTGAAGTATCTTTTCTTCGGGATAGTGTGTCTTAACATATGTTTTAACGGGCGCAGGAACGATGGCGGCAGGTATTTCCGATTTCAGACATTTGACTTCAGTCCAATTGCCAGAATGATCAAACTCCAGTTTTTCTCCGTTTGTAAAAATAACATCGTAGGTCTTATTGAATAATCCTGATTCCATTTTTGCCAAGGCTACCTTATGATTTTTAAAATAGGTTGTAATAAAGGTCTGAGCCTTTGTCGGCAATTGCCCCACCTGAATCGGCTTGTCATTATCTGCCCACAACATTGTCTGTACTGAGAAAAAACATACCAGTAAAAAAACGAACTTCTTCATATCTGCATTGTTTTAATTGTTATTACTTGATTATTGTATTGCAAAGGTGCAGAACGAATCTGAAAAGAAAATGAAATAAGGACAGAAATTCTCAAAATTCAGATTCATCTCCAATCAGAATAATACGAAACTGCCAGATTATTGAAATACCCCTACTCCGATCGGCTTAATGTAAATACATGCCTGTTGTCTATATAAGCATAAGCAATCTGTAAATGATTCGATTTACAAATAGAATCAACCAAAGCCAAACCAAGCCCTGTCGAGCCTTCTTTCTTCTGTCCCTGATAGAAGCGCTCGAATATATGCTCACGGTCCAGAGCTTCCTCGCCGGCATTGCTGATTTCGAACGAACTGGAAGTTATCTTTATATGAATGAATCCGTTATCTACATTATGGACAAAAGCGTTTTTCAACAAATTGGTTACCAGTACAGACACTAAGGCATCATTTATGTCTACGCAGAATTCCGAATCACTTTCTACCGTCACCGTAATATTACGATAAGCATACACTTCCTTGTAGTCCTCCAGATAACGGTTGAGAATTTCATTCAGACAAACAGAATGAGTATCTGCAAACTGACCGTTTTCTATTTTACACAGCAACAGCAAAGAACGGTTCATACGCGTCAGATTCTCTAAGGTCTGATGTGTCTTTATCAGCTCATTTAACTGATGTTCTGTCAGGTTTTCATCTTCCATAAGCATTTCCAGGCGGTTACGACAAATGGCGAGCGGTGTCTGCATTTCATGTGAAGCATTTCCAATAAATACTTTCTGCTGTTCAAACAGTTTCTCACTACGCTCGGCATAAGCCATTGCTGCCGTATTCAGTCGACGAAACTCGGTAACCCGTGTTTCATTTTCCAACGGCGCATTCTTTTTCCCTAACTGATAATTGTCCAACCACCTGAGTAATGTATACAGTGGCTTCATATTTTTATGAAATACCCACACATTTATCAGCAGAATAATCAGTAGTAATAAAACATACAAAAATACAATCCACCAGAAAATAGCTCTTAACAAATCAAGTTTCTCAATGGTCGGTGTATAAACTACCAGCTCCATATAACGTTCATCATCTGTCTGGAAAATGGTTATCAGAACGCGTGCCGGCTCCGTTTCATCTTTTTCAGTAATAAATACCATCTCATCGCGGTAAGTTATTTGAGGATGAGATGCCGCATAAGATTTGCTGACTTCGTATAGATAATATTGGTTGTTGGAACCATTGCTGGCTGCCGGCATTTCTTCTCCCGACAAAGCACGAATAATAAGCCCCTCGGAATAATCTTCCAAGGAATCGTCGACCTCATCATTTACCTCATCGACAATCTTTATGTAAAAGAATCCGGCCCACAAGGATAAAACGATAATCAAAGCCAGCGAGATACGCCATAATACTAAATGGAATAATTTCATTCGACTACAAATTTATATCCGAAGCCGTAAACAGATTTCAGTTCGGGAGTTGCTCCTGCATCTTTCAAACGTTTGCGCAAATTTTTTATTTGCGCATAAATAAAATCAAAATTGTCAACTTGATCAATATGGTCGCCCCAGACGGATTCTGCCAGTGTATTTTTATTTACCAAACGTCCCGGACGTGACATAAAATAAATCAGTATATCATATTCCTTCCGGTTCAACTCTATTTCTTTGCCTTGTACCAGCACACGAAACTGATCGGGAAAAACTTCTATATTCCCGACTTGCAATTTGCGTTCACCATCGCGCAGGTTACGACGGAACAGACTTTTTATGCGTGCATGAAGTTCGGCCAAATGAAAAGGCTTGGGCAGGTAATCATCCGCCCCCAAATCGAGTCCATTCACTTTATCTTCCAAAGAATCTTTTGCTGATAAAATAATCACATTCGTACGCTTTCCCAGTGCATGAAGCTCCTCCAGCAAATCAAGTCCATTACCGTCTGGAAGCATGATATCCAACAAGATACAATCGTAGTCATAATCTTCAATCTTTTGCAGGGCTGTACGATAATCCGGTGCTTGAGATACCACATAACGTTCTTTTTCCAAGGAGTTTGTCGTAATCTCCCTTAAATCTTTATCATCTTCTACTATTAATATTTTCATAGTTCTATTTTTTATGGCAAAAATAAGATTTTCATGGAGATATGCAAATACATTCCTTTATTCTCATAACCTATAACTGAACAAATTTCGGGAGAAACACTGACAAACAAAAAAAGACACATTCCTATTCTTCTTTCCAAAGAATATGGAATGTGTCTGGTTCATATATCTGCCAATAATTTTCTTATTGCACTTTTACCTCTTTGCCAGCATCATACAAATGCTTGGCATCATCAGGAATGGGTTCGTTCATATTATCGAAAGTAAGTATATGTTCGCCATAATAGGCTTCATTGACTTTCAGCTTAATGCCTTTTGCCTTATCAAGTGGAAGTGTATTTAAATTATAACAGACGACTCCAGGATTTAAATTAAGACCGCCCAACGTATCGCCATAGGTATTATAACGATATTCCAAATGTATATAGCCGTCATCGGCAATATCAGGCTGATCTGCTCTTTTTACCAAGCTGACACGATGTTTATATTGCAAAGGACGTTTCTGGGTAAAAATTATATTCAGATAACCACCTCCAATCCATAAATTTTCCAGATATGCCGGATGATCGGCATACTCATCTTCATTTTCGGGAGGCAGGTCTTCTACCGCCTTCGTCAGGAAAGGATAGATTTGTTCAGCTTTGATGCCGACATCATAGCCATAATAATTATCAAACAAAGGATTGAAGACTAAAAAGGCACGCTGTCCTTCTACCAGAGAATAATTCCATACCCCATTGGCAGCTGGAAACATTGTCCCCCATGTATCGCCTGTAAAACTATATACACCCTCTCCTTCTACACGAACTGTTACCCAATCTGAAGCAATGTCGCCAATAGAATAGCCATCATCATCGCTACAAGACTGCCACATACCCGCTAATACGAATATAGCAGCGACCCAGTATTTTCTCAAAATATTCATAGAATTATCATTTTTCTATTTATTAAAGTAAAAAAATACCGAATACTGCATGTATTAATAAAAATTAAGAGGCTATGAAAATCATAGCCTCTTAATCTATCTATTTAAAATTTATTATTCATTGAACCAGCGAACATAGCAGAAGTCCTGACGATAAGGTAATTCTGGATTCTTCGGGAACATACGGTAAGCAACTTTAAAGCTTCCGGCATTAGACAGACTGTGAGTAACCTGGAAAGTATACAAATCACCTTCACGTTTAACCATTTCCATAGGAGCTACACAGTAAACATATTCCTTGCCTTCTACATTGGTATAAGTTACAACCATTTCGATACCTATAGCATCGTCAAGTCCCTTTTCATCGACAACACAAGTAATGGTATAATCCTTACCGCTTTCTACATTGCCTTGACGCAGCTCTTCGCACTTATCCATTGAAACGACCTGAATAGAATCCCATTTCTCGGCAACTTCTTCTTTCCATTTTGCCAATTCTTTGACTTTAGCAAAATCATTTTCAGCCAATGCGTGGAAACGTTTAGCTTCCTTACTGTAGAACTTATGATAGTAATCGTCCAACTGACGTTTCATTGTATAGTGAGGAGCAATCTGAGCAATAGAATTCTTGATAGTCTTAACCCATCCTTCAGAATATCCTTTCTTGTTGCGCGCATAATACAACGGTAAAATTTCTGTTTCAAGTATGCTATAGATAGTTGCAGCATCCAACTTATCCTGATACTCCTGATTCTGGTAAGTACGTTTATCAGTCAGGGCCCAACCAGCACCTTCACGATAACCTTCCAACCACCATCCATCAAGAACAGAGAAGTTTACAACACCGTTCATCAAGGCTTTTTCACCTGATGTACCAGATGCTTCCAACGGACGTGTCGGAGTATTCATCCAGATATCAACACCAGAAACAAGGCGACGTGCCAGTTTCATGTCATAATTCTCAAGGAAAATAATCTTACCCAGGAATTCAGGACGCTGAGAAATTTCAACAATCTTCTTAATCAGACCTTGTCCTGCACCGTCATGTGGGTGTGCTTTACCAGCAAACAAGAACTGTACCGGATAGTCAGGGTTATTTACAATCTTAGACAGACGGTCCAAATCAGTAAACAACAAGTGTGCACGTTTATAAGTAGCAAAACGACGGGCAAAACCAATCAGCAAAGCATTCGGATTAATTTTATCCATCAATGATACAACACGAGAAGGATCTCCCTGATTCTTCAACCATGTATCACGGAACTGATCACGGATATAATTAATCAACTTATTCTTTAATGCCAAACGAGTCTTCCAAATTTCTTCATCGGGCACATTGTAAATCTTTTCCCAAATTTTTGGATTGGACTGATCTTTCAAGAATTCCTTGTCAAAATATTTAGCATACAACTGTTTCCATTCAGAAGCACACCAAGTCGGGAAGTGTACACCGTTAGTTACATAACCTACATGATTTTCTTCTGGGAAATAACCCTTCCATATACCAGAAAACATTTCCTGAGAAACTTTTCCGTGCAGCCAACTTACACCGTTAACTTCCTGGCAAGTATTACAAGCAAAAGTAGACATACAGAAACGTTCATTGTGATCACCCGGATTGATACGACCTAAATCCATCAAATCATCCCAAGAAATACCCATACGCTGCGGATAACCTCCCATGTATTTTCCGAACAAACCTTCGTCGAAATAATCATGACCAGCAGGAACCGGAGTATGAACAGTGTACAATGAAGATGCACGAACTACTTCCAAAGCTTCATCGAACGACATTCCGCTTTCTACATAATCGCACAAACGCTGAACGTTACATAATGCAGCATGACCTTCGTTGCAGTGATATACATCTTTCTTTATGCCTAACTTCTTCAGCAGCAAGACACCACCGATACCTAACAATATTTCCTGTTTCAGACGGTTTTCCCAGTCGCCACCATAAAGCTGATAAGTGATAGGACGGTCGAACTCACTGTTCATTTCATTATCTGTATCAAGCAAATACAAAGGTACACGACCTACATTTACTCTCCATACATATGCATGAACATAATAATTCAAATAAGGAACATCAAGTACCATCGGCTGACCATTCTCTTCAGTTACACGTTCCAATGGAAGACTTCCAAAGTTCTGTGCTTCATAATTGGCAATCTGCTGTCCGTCCATAGACAAACTCTGAGTGAAATAGCCGTAACGATACAAAAATCCGATACCGCACATATCAACGTTGCTGTCTGAAGCTTCTTTCAGATAATCACCCGCCAGAATACCCAAACCACCAGAATAGATCTTCAAGACATGAGTCAGACCGTATTCCATACAGAAATAGGCAACGGAAGGACGAGAAGTATCAGGCTTCTCATTCATATATGCTTCGAATTTATTATAAATGCTATTTATTTTATTCAGAACTTCATGGTTTGTAGACAACGCTTCAAGTTTTTCGTAACTTAAACGTTCCAGCAAAGCGACCGGGTTCTGACCTACGACCTGCCATAATTCAGGGTCCAGTTCTTTAAACATCTCGGTTGCTTCATCATTCCATGCCCACCAAATATTACGAGCCATTTTTCCCAACATCTTCAATGATTCGGGAATACGAGATTTTACATTTACCTCTCTCCATACCGGAGCGTTAGCATAATTCGTTTTGACTTTCATATTGCTTAAAATTAGTATAAGAATTCAAGTTATTTCAAAGAAAGGCGCTTTGCGGCATTACGTAACGCAATGTCGTAGGCCTCATAGTAGTACTGTATAAAGTGTTTCCACAGTGCCTTTTCAGCAATATTTGCCGCATTCTTACGTATTTTATTAATCTCTGTATCAGTCAATGTCGAAAATTCAGTAATCGTATCTTTTATCATATCTGCTACTTCCGAATAATTGTAATCTGTACGATGGATTACTTTTACTCCGTCTTCCAACATAGAGTAACTTCCTTTCAAGGAATTAACCCATAATCCGAATCCGGCCAAATCGGTAGTAATAGTAGGAACTTTGAAAGCAATACTCTCCAACGGAGTATATCCCCATGGTTCATAATATGAAGGATAAACACTTAAATCCATTCCAATCAGCAGATCATAATACAACTCATTCAATATGCCATCTTTACCATCCAGATAACAAGGGACAAAAACAACTTTTACCTTTGTATCCACAGCATTAGACATATTCAGATATTTCAACATATCCAATACCTGGTCATGACTCATGTTATGCAACCAATGGGTAATAAACGGACACTCCAAAGGAGTATCATAGTCTTTGCCACTATCCAGACGCTCACGCAAATCTTCACGAGCCTCACCTACCCATCCTGGTACATAGATAAACGCCAGAATATCTTTCTTCAAGTTCTTGTCACGTGTAAGTCTGTTCAATGCTTCCAGATAGACATTGATTCCTTTATTCTTAAATTCATAGCGTCCACTGGTTCCAATAATCATTGTTTCATCGGTAAGATGAATGCCCATTAGTTTGTTTGCCATGTTCAACAGAGTGGCACGGGCATGCTTACGTTTTTTAGCAAAAGCCATACCCTTAGGAACAAAATCATCCTCAAAGCCATTCATGAGAACAACATCTGCCGACTTATCCAACAATTCACTACATTCATGATTCGTAATCTCACTTACCGTAGTAAAACAATCTACATGATGTGCAGTCTGCTTTTCAATAGAGTGTTTTGACTCCATATTAAGTTCCCGCGCCATCTGGTCGCCATTATAAGCAAATAAATAATCGTAAAGAGGTTTATTGTTTCCGGCAATTGAACGTCCGATAGAAGTAGCGTGAGTAGTGAAGATTGTTGCAATTTCAGGAACGTGTTTCTGTATGTATAAGGCTCCCAGTCCGGTCATCCATTCATGTGCCTGATAAATAACTTTATCAGAGGCTTTCAGGTTATACCTATAATAGCTTTCTACTACCTTTCCTGCTGCATATGAGAACATGGATGCTTCATCATAATCACCATAAGCGTGAAGGGAATCTACTTGGAAGTCGATCCATGCTTGGGTATAAATATCATTCTTTTGAGCATAGTACGAAGTGAAATCTACTAAAATAGCAATTGGATGTCCCGGGATGTTCCATCGTCCTATACGTATTTTCAGTCCATCTTCTTCTGTAGCATGTTTACGCCATGCCAGCAACATCTTTTCATCTTCGGTAAATAGAGGATTCTCTTTCCCT
The DNA here is from genome assembly GCF_057861905.1 of Phocaeicola sp. NCBI lineage: Bacteria > Pseudomonadati > Bacteroidota > Bacteroidia > Bacteroidales > Bacteroidaceae > Phocaeicola > Phocaeicola sp. The sequence goes on from NZ_DBMACV010000070.1 coordinate 18,015, forward strand.
AGCCAAACATCCGGACCAATAAAGAAAATCCTGTCAGGAAATACGTTCTGCAGGGTTTTCGCCCTTGTTGATAGTACAGTATAGATACCCCCTACCTTATTGCACACCTCCCAACTCGATTCAAAAATGTAATCAGGTGTTAATAGCTGTTTCATCATCATCTTTAATATTTTCTAAATCAGGCACGAAGTTACAAAAAACATTTAATAAGGCGAAGAAATAAAAGTTTTTTATTACGTGAGTTCGGGATAAGAAAGTATCTTTAAAAGTTGGTAATCACCGAATTATTTTGTATATTTAAGTCTGACAAACAATTAATTACAAATTAAC
>NZ_DBMACV010000071.1:0-17614 GCF_057861905.1 Phocaeicola sp.
AAATGAACTTGTTTCCGGAAAATTAGATTGGTTGGAATTGCATCAAAAAGAACGAATACAAAAGATAATTCTTTCTGATAAATATTTGATTACAGCGAGTAAAGATAAAATTATTGTATTTGATGCCCATTTACATCAGCTTTATTCTATTAATACTGATACGAATAAAAAAATTTCGGATGTTGTTGTCAGAGGGAAGTCATTGATTGTCGGATTTATTGAAGGAGGATGCAAAATCTATGATATGTCTACGATGAAATGTTCTACTCTGAAAGAAGTTACAGAACAGACTTCTGTTGTTACTTTATATCTTGGTAGCCAAGATATCTGGTGGATAGGAACCGATGGGCAAGGAATTATGCAGTTATTGCCTTATCAGTCCTTATTTTATAGAGTTGTGACAGAAAATCCCGTACGGTGCTTTTGTGAAGATGACAAGGGGAATATTATAGTGGGTACTAAAGGAAGTGGAATAAAATTGTTTGATGTACAGAAAAAATCACTATTCAATTTCCTGGACGAGAGTAATGGTTTACCTTCCATGTCTGTTTATGCATTAAAGAAAAATCATTATGGTGATATTTTCATTGGAACGGAAGGTAAAGGGATAGGAGTGCTCCAAATAGGAAAGAAGGAAGTGAAAATGTTGGATATTCCGGCTAAATATCCTTATTTCCGTTCTGTTTATAGCTTATACTTTACAAATAATGATTCATTATTATGGGTCGGAACATCAGGATATGGATTAATACGGATAAATATCCGGAAAGAAAATGGAGGGTATAAAGTACTGGGACTTAAACAATATATATCATCTAATACGAATAATCCATTGAATAATGATATTGTTTATGCTATAACAGCTAATACTTCCGGACGTTATGTCTGGTTCGGTACACGAGGTGGTGGACTCAATCGAGTGGATATTATCGAAGATAAAATACAACCCTTGGAGGAGCTTTATTCTAATATTCATTTGACAAATAATGACGTACTATGTTTGTCACAAGATCGGGATGAAATATGGATTGGAACAAGTTATGGTTTGAATAAGCTGAATGTTGGTAATAATCCATTTGTTATGCAATATGCCGAGCAATTGGTAAACAAAACTGTTCATGGTATTTTGAAAGATAAAAAAGGAAATATTTGGGCAGGTACCGCTCAAGGTCTGATTCATTTAGAGGTTAATACAAATAAGATAGAAGATTATACTTTCAATGACGGATTACATAATGATGAGTTCGCAGATGGTGCTTATTTTCGTGACAGTAATAATCAGTTGTATTTTGGAGGAGTAAATGGCTTTAGTTACTTTACTCCGGATGATATTCATTTGCGTGACTTTAATCCTTTGTTGATTTTGGAAAGCATAAAGATTTTCAATACGCCACAGGATGTAAACTCTCGTATCAAGGATGGTGTTTTACGGTTGGATTACGACGAAAAGGCTTTTACTTTGACCTTTCTAACGAAGGATTTTATAAAAAACGGAAATTGTGAATATGCCTATCGCTTCTGTGATCGCTCTCCCAATTGGATTTATATGGGGAATAATCCAAATCTTAGCTTTGGGCAACTTCAACCAGGAGTATATCATTTGGAAGTAAAAACTACAAATGGTGATAAGGTCTGGGGAACCAATGTTTATCAGTTGACAATCAAAGTAGGTTATCCGTGGTGGCTTAAAACTCCTGCTTTGCTTGTTTATACTGTAATATGTATTATAATTATTTATATAACTAAACGGATTATAGTAGGGCGAATTCGTTTGAGTAAGCAAATCTTGATAGCTCGTGTAGAAACTGCACATGAACAGAAAATGTATGAATCGAAATTGAACTTTTTTACTAATGTAGCCCATGAATTCTTTACTCCGCTGACATTGATTTATACACCTGTACAATATTTATTAGAGAAAAAGGACTTGTCTGATGACTCGAGGAAATATTTGAATATCATTAAGGATAATGCGGAAAGAATGCAGCGACTTATTCGGGAATTGATGGATTTCCGTAAGGCTGGCGTTAGAAATCTCGATATTTGTCCGGAGCAGATTGATATTAAAGAATTGATAGATTCTGTTGCAAGTAATTATGTTGATATCCTTAAGGAAAATAAAATCAATTTCCATATTGAGAATCGTTGTTCTTTGAATTTATATTCCGATCGTAATTCTTTGGAAAAAATTTTCTTTAATTTACTTTCTAATGCATTTAAATATACTCCACGTTTGGGAATTATACAAATTTATGCAGAACAGAACAATGATTCCTCATTGAAGTTTGTTATTCGTAATTCTGGGAAGGGATTAACGGATAAGCAAATGAATGAGATTTTTGATCGTTATAAAATCTTTGATGCTCCGTATACAGAGAATTCTGTAAGTAATGGGATTGGACTTAATCTTACTAAGCAGTTGGTTGAGATATTAGAAGGAACAATAAAGGTAAGTAGTGTTTTAGGCAAATATGTGGAATTTGAAGTATTTATTCCTCCTCTTAGTCCTGATAAGGGCACTGTTTTAACTAATAAAGAGGTTGATGTTCATTCTTCTCATCATGAAGATAATGAAGTTTCTTATAGTCAAACCCCGACAGTATTAATTATTGAAGACGATGAGCATTTACGTCATTTATTATGTGATATATTAAAGGATTATATATTGGAAGAAGCCTGTGATGGAAAGGAGGCATTGATGAAGGTAAAGCAGAATCATCCTGATATTATTTTAACGGATATGATTATGGAGCCAATGGATGGATTGACATTTATTCGTTCTTTAAAGTCTGATCCTCATACAAGTTATATACCTATAATTGTCGTGTCTGGAAAGGGTACTGTTGAAGATCAGGTTAAGGCTTGTAATTATGGAGCGGATGTTTATTTGACAAAACCTTTCCATCCTTTGCAGGTCGTTTCTACCGTGGAAAATTTATTGTCACGTCAACAGTCTTTAAAGGACTATTTTAATTCAAGCCTTTCTGCCGTTAAAATAAAGGATGGGCGTGTTTTGCATCCTGATGATGAGAAACTTCTGGAAGATGTCTCTAACTTAGTTGCAGAACATATAGATGAAGAAGAATTAACTCCTGTTTGGGTTGCTGAAAAACTGGGTATGAGTAAAGCCTCTTTATATCGTAAGTTTAAAGAAATCTTGGATAAGACTCCGGGTGAATTTATACGAAGTATTCGGTTAGAACATGCGGCTAAATTATTACGGACTACTCAATTAACTGTGAGCGAAATTATGTTTCGTTGTGGGTTCTCTAATAAATCGTATTTCTACCGTGAGTTTCTTAGACAATATGGATATTCACCTAAAGATTATCGAAACCGGGAAAATGGAAAATAATTTAAGTTCGAGTTCCTGACTTTTAGAGAAGGGCGAACTTGAATTATGTTTATAAGTTTGATAACAGTCGGGATACTGTTTCACGGTCTGTGTTTAATTGAGTGATCAGATGTTCCAGACTATCAAATTTTTGTTCTTCACGGATAAAATCAATAAATTCTATCCGCATGTGATGACGGTAAATATTTCCTGAGAAGTTGAGAATATGTACTTCGATGCTTAAATCAGAACCATTGTCAACGGTTGGACGATGTCCGATATTTAGCATGCCGGCATAACGTACTTCGTCAATATACGCATATACAGCATATACGCCTTCTTTGGGAATGAGCTTGTCAGGACAAGAGGGGAGGAGATTGGCGGTTGGAAAGCCTAACTTACGCCCTACCTTATATCCGTCTACAACAGTGCCGTCCAGATAATAGCGATAGCCCAGATAATGATTGGCATGTTGTATATCACCTTCTTTTAAAGCCTTGCGTATGACAGACGAGCTGATGGATACTCCGTCTTCTACTAATGCCTGTGCACGAACGACTTCCATGTCCAACTCTTTTCCATACTGACAATAATCATTGAAACCTTCGCTACGGTTATGCCCGAATCGGTGATCGTAGCCGATAACCAGTACACGGACATTAAAGCGCTCTCTGAGCAATTGCATAAATTCGCGGGCTGAGAGTAGGGACAGCTCTTGAGTAAATGGAAGCATGATACAATAATCGGCTTCCGTTTGTTGTATAAGATATGTTTTTTGCGGCAGACAAGTAAGCCATTGAGGGCGATAACTGCTTTGCATGACCTGACGTGGGTGTACGGGAAAGGTTATGAGCGCACTATGGAAGTTCCTTTGGCGGGCTTCTCTACAAACCTGTTCGATAAGGAAACGATGGCCACGGTGTAGTCCGTCGAAGCAACCGATAGTTGCCACGCAAGGTGAAAGTATTTGCTTAATCTCGTCTGTTATAATCTTCATGTAGAAATTTATTTAAATAAATCACCGAGATTTGTTCCCGGTATGTAGTGAGCAGCCTGCATGCCCGTTGAGGCTGCTGCCAGACAATTCGTTTCTGCGTCGTCTATGAACAATGTTTCTGCTGGTTGAAGGCTGGCTTCTTGTAAAACCCTTTGGAAAATAGCAGGATCGGGTTTTGACAGGTGCATGCGATACGACAGGAAAATACGCTCAAAGTACATTGTATAGTCTTTACCGTTACGGCAGAATGCATTCTTGTAACCATATTCCCAGTGAAGTTCGTTCGTATTGCTTAATAAGAATAGACGATAATGCTTACTCAACTCGGTGAGCAACTGGAGCTTTTCTTCAGGAATAGTAAGCAACTCCATATTCCACATACGGTCTATATCCTCATCCGTAAGCGGTTTATTGATATGTTTACGTATAGCCTCACGAAATTCGGGCGTGCTTATTTCCCCGCACTCATAATCGCGGAAGAAGCCCAGCTCGTTAGTGCCTGTCAGCAGGTCACGCACATTGACTGCTCCCGCCTGTTCGAAGGCGCTGATACACCCTTCCAGATTCAGGTCTATCAGTACGCCTCCCCAGTCGAAGATGATATTTTTTATTTGTTCATTCATTTTATAACCAATGTTTGTCGCATCGATTTATTTGCTGCTTAAACGTTTGATGCCTCTCCATATTTCTCCAATCCATAGAACGAATGAGGTTCCTCCTATGATATACAACCATTCATTCAGGGGAAGAGGTTCGGTACGGAAAACCTTACCACCAAAACTTACAATCAGAATCTGTCCGACAAGAATAATCAGTGCAACGCCCAGCATGCCTAATGCGTGTCCTGCATCTTTAAAGAATGAATGGTTCGTACCGAAAACACTTGCATTGAACAGGTTCCAGAACTGAAGCATCACGAATATGGTGAAGAATACAGTAAGATGATGTGTATCCATCCCTTCTGGAAGATTCTTGAAGTAAACCAGCAATCCCATCAGGATAGCAAGGAATCCCAAACCTACTCCGAAAATATTGTTACGCATGGCTGGAGTAATGATGAAATCGGTGCGGCGGCGTGGCTTTTCGTTCATCACATCCATACTTGGTGCAATCGAGGCAAGAGCCATTGCTGCAAAAGTATCCATGATCAGGTTCACCCAAAGCATCTGTGTAACGGTAAGCGGTAACTCTGTTCCGAAGAAGGCACCCAGCAGGACACTCAGTAAGGCTACCACATTAATGGTAAGCTGGAATACGATAAAGCGCTGTATGTTTTTATACAATGAACGTCCCCACATGACAGCAGTTGCAATGCTATTGAATGAATCATCCAACAAGGTAATATCGCTTGCCTCTTTGGCTACAGAAGTTCCGGTACCCATCGACAAGCCAACTTGTGCGTGGTTCAGGGCAGGTGCGTCGTTTGTTCCATCACCGGTAACGGCTACGACGGCTCCTTTTTGCTGTAATAATTGTACCAGACGCTGTTTATCCATCGGACGGGCACGACTCATTACTTTCAGGTCGAGTACACGGTCGAGGGCTTCTTCGTCACTCAATGCTGCAAATTCTACCCCTGTGATGCGGTTACGTTCTGTATCTTCCGGAGTCCAAAGTCCGATCTGACGAGCAATCTCCGTTGCTGTTCCCGGAGTATCACCTGTTACAATCTTGACTCCGATACCTGCCGACTGACATTTCTTTACGGCATCGGGTACATCTGGACGAATCGGGTCGCTGATGGCAAAGATGCCTAAGAAAGTCATGCCTCCTTCACCAACCAACTCAGCGCAGTCGTCGGAAGCGTTTTCCGGGACAACTTTGTAGGCTATACCCAGTGTACGCATAGCCTTATTCTGGTAGGCAAGCAATTGTTCGTTGTATTTGTCAATTTGTGCTTTATCCAGATTACATTTACTCATGACAATTTCGGGAGCTCCCTTGATATAGAGTATCCGTTTTTTCTGAATCGGTGAGTCGACCAGCGTAGCCATGTATTTACGTTCGGTAGAGAAAGTCAGTTGGTTGACCACTTTAGCCCCTTCACGCAGTTTCATGTAATTCTGTCCTTTACCGTTCAACCAAAGCAAAAGAGCTATTTCGGTAGGATTTCCTACGCCCGATGGTTTTTCACCTTCAGCCTTTTCTTCAAGGAATGCAGTTGAGTTAGCTGCTATACCTTCTGCTACTAGGTCAGGTTGGCTTTCATCTACCTGAGCTTCGTATACCTGCATCAGGTTCTGAGTAAGTGTTCCTGTTTTATCGGTACAGATAACTGTGATGGCACCCATTGTTTCGCAAGCATGCATCTTTCTAACCAGGTTATTGGTTTTTAGCATACGTCGCATGTTCAGAGCAAGGCTGAGGGTTACACTCATCGGCAATCCTTCAGGTACTGCTACAACAATTAAGGTGACGGCCATCATGAAGTATTTCAATACGATACGTGCTATCTCCAGCCACTGATGCCAGTCGGTTACTTCTGTTACAGTAAGATACTGGTATAAATCTTTAGTGGTAAAAACGATAAAAGTCAGTGCGGCAATTGTAAAACCTGCCTTACCAATCAAGTTTGCCAGTTTGGTAAGCTGGATATTCAGCGGCGTCTGTTCCTGACTTTGTTCGGTAGACTGCCGTGCAACCTTACCGATTTCTGTAGCGTCACCCACGCGTTCTACACGCATAATACCATGTCCGTCGGTAATAGTTGTTCCTCGCATGACGGTGTTCGACGGATAGGTTGCCTCGTCATCGAAATGCGCTTCATCGGTAGTTTTATTTACCATTAATTCACCGGTAAGAGTCGATTCGTTGACTTGCAGTGAAACGGCTTCTACCAATGTACCGTCGGCAGGAACTTCTTCTCCAGTATTCAATACGACGATATCGCCTACTACGATGTCTTTACGAGGTATTTCCTTGATTTTTCCGTTACGGATAACGGTTACAGGTGTTTCTTCACCTACTGCATTCAGCAAATCGAATTTTTTATTGGCATCATATTCAAAATAAAATCCGATTCCTGTTGCAAGGAAGATTGCAAAGAAAATACCGATTGTTTCAGCATATTCACTTTCAATGATTGAAATAATGAGGGAGAATACCGCTGCTACCAATAGTACACGGATTACAGGATCTTGAAATTTTTCCAGATATAATTTCCAAATGGAAGGACGTTTGGGAGGAGTCAATAAGTTGATTCCATTTTTCTCACGACTTGCAATGACTTCTTGGTCGGTCAATCCAGTCAGATGAGGTTCATTTGTGCTTTGTGACATAATGCCTAGTTATTAAATGATTAAGTAGCACAAAAATACAATATATATTGATATACCTGTACAGATTAGTTTTTTTTATAAAAAAATCCTCGTAAATGTTGCAAGTTTCAGGCTAATCTATTACTTTTGCACACGGATTTAAGGGAAACTCTTAAATTGGACTTGTAGCTCAGTTGGTTAGAGCAACAGACTCATAATCTGGAGGTCCCAGGTTCAAGCCCTGGCTGGTCCACGAAGGGAAAGAGGTTGTAAACTAAATGTTTACAACCTCTTTCTTTATATTATGCCCTATTAAAACTTATCTTTTTTGGATTCTTACTTTATTCTTGGTTTAGAGTTGAAGCTATATTGCTTAAAAACAATCTGATATTTCGGATAATTTAATAGTAAATTTGTACAACCAATAGAAAAAAGAACTCCGTCTGTATGCGCAAATCCCTGCGGTTACAGACGGAGTTTTGTACAAATGCTTAAAGTTTCTGTACAAAATCTGAAAACTTTTGTACAAATTTTCAAAAAACTTCTTGATTGCTTATTTTATAAGAGCAGGTCTTCTTTTTTACCCTTCAGGCACTTTTAAGGGGAATCTGAAGGGTAAAAAGAGTAACTTTTATTTTATGGTTACAGGAGTTTCCAGTTCTTTAATGGTTAACTGACTTGAACCTCCGTTGGCCAGACCATCCATTCCATTAGGAGAGGCGTCTTTTACATAACTCTTGCCATCAGATTCGAACTGGTCGGTTCCGTTGAGCTTATAGTAAGCAGCCAGACCATCTGAGTTTGGATCGACACTCAACATATTTTGTTTGATTTGGTTTTCTGTACGTGCCACGGTCCAAAGTCTGACTTCACTCATGTAGCCATAGAACGGACGTTCGCCCCACATGAAGTTTGCAACCTTACCGATAAAGAATCCTCCACTACCTGTTGATGCCAGATCGAAGCTTGGAGTATCCCATGTAGATTCGGCGGCTTTACTACCGTTAATGTAAATAGCAGTCTTTCCTGAAGGCTGATCGTATGTAAAGGCTACGTGATACCATTTTCCTTTCTCAAATGCTTGAGTAGAGTGGTATTGTTTGCTTCCCGCAATCTGAATCCAGTCGTTATGCCCTCCTGGTAGAGCAGTATCACCGATTCGGAGAATCAAGATACCTTCATTACCCATGATGGTATTATTGCTGCCGAACTGGTTGATATAAATCAGAGCTTCGTAAGTAACAGATGTGAACATTGTACCGCTTGCCAATGGAATTCGGATATAGTTGCTTTGGAACTGAGCAACTTTTTTAATCTGCACGGGCTTGGTAATGATAAAGTAAATAATGTCACTTCCGGCAATTGCTGGAAGTGAAGACGACTGAATACGTACCGGCAACAGATAAGATTTACCTTCTTCCATATTTTCCAGGTTTGTGAACTCTATGGGAGTCTTTTCGGAATAGATGGCTCCGCTGGGAATAGTTGTCACATTGCTGCCTAACTTTACATTGGCCGCATTGAATGTTTCGTAATTGGTCCCATATTTTTGATTGTATTCCTTTACTGCATTTTGTCCTGCAATTTCATAACAAACTTCTACTGGAGAAGAATATGCTGAAGAAACTCTGGATTGCAATTCGTATGTGATAGGTTGCTCGTTCAGAGCCTCTATTGTGTGTTCTTTGCTTTCGAAGTAAACTTTTGCTTCCAGCAAATCGCTTTCACTGTCGTTACAGCTGTTCAGCAATACAGCTATAGCACAAAATGCCAAATATTTCAATAGTTGTTTCATATCTTTAGAATTTCATGATTCATATTATTCTTTACCCTGATTGGCCTTCCATTCATTGAATACCTGTTGGTTGATTTGAATTGCCTGACGCATCCATTTATAATCAGGTGTATTATCGTAGTCATTGTCGAAACGGTAGGCACCGACTCCACCCTTGTATCCTTCTGCCGGCATCCAGGCTGCTTGTCGTAATAATGCGCCACCAGAGGTTGCATAGGATTCAAAGTTTTCAGTTATAATCAGTTTTTCCGGAATGTTGCCGGGACTGTAATAATGTGGTGAGGAACTACCGTATGACTGAGTAATCCAGTAATCTACATATTCTTCCATTTCTTCTGGAAAATAGTTGAGAAGACCATCGATACAGAGTAGTTTGTGACCTTTACCTTCCGGATCACTTTTGGGACCGATGTATTTTCCCATTTCTTTTACCAACACCAGAATAGTTGTGTTATTCAGAGTACCGTCTGAATCATTAAAACCACTTCCTGGTTCCCAGTCAATATCAAAGCCATCCCAGTCGCTTACGAACAACGAGTCGCAAAGTGCTTTGGCGTAGTTTGCTATAGCTTGGTTCAGTTCATCTGTATTGCTGAAGTTGTGCGACTTGAATCCCCAAAAGTCCCAGCGTGCATATTTCTTGGCTGCATTGAGTTCTGATTCGGACCATTCTTCTTCTTCAGCTTGTTTTTCAATATCATCATAGATGTAATCGGGAGTTCTCCCTTTTCCTAAATATGACAGCAAACTTACTTCCAGCAGTTTGATTCCTTTAACTTTCTGTACGAACTCTTTGTCTCGTTTCTGAGCTTCGGTAATCTCATATCTTCCCGGAGCGCCACTCCACATGGAAATGATATCCATACTGTCGGGGACGGAAGATAAGTAACCTTTTCTCATGACGCCTGACGGAGCCCAGTTTGAGAACCAGCCGAAAGCGACCGGACGACCGTAGTTTTTGGCGGTTTCTTTATAGGCCCGCAGATTAGCGTAATATTCACTATCACCTAATGTGTTGTATCCGCCGATGTGTTCTACTTCTATATTTTCAACATCGGTACAAGAAGTCATCATCGCTCCTAATAGAGGTATGATGTATAATAATTTTTTAAGTGTTTTCATGTCTTACTGTATTAACTATAGTTTCGGTTTTTATTTGCAATCCCACCATAAATGAGTGCTAGGTAAATCTTGTCCATTGCTCAGCATCTTCACAGCATCGTTGTAAATAACCTGTCCATCTGCTGTTTGATAGAAGCTGATTGGATATACCATACGACGTATACCTCCTTCGGTTGTTACTCCTTGGCTGCTTCCTCTGTTTGCCATGACGGGATTCAGTTTGGGGTATCCGGTTCTTCTCCATTCTGTCCAGGCTTCTTGTCCGTTGGGGAAGAGAGCAATCCATTTCTGAATCATGATTTTTTCCAGTTTCTGCTCAGTACTTCCTTCAAATTTTGCAGTTGTTGTGCAAGGAGCTGCAAAACTGCAAGAGTAATTTCCCGTGACTTCATGTTTTATCGGAGTTTTGCCAGAGTTCATATAGGTATCTACTGATGAGCTTACGCCATTTTCCTGGAAAGACATCTCAATGCCTTGTTTATATAAATCTTCGGCATTTCCAAATTCACCTCCCCACACTAAAGCTGCTTCAGCTCGCAAGAAGTAGACCTCAGAAGCACGCATCCAGTAAGTAGGAGTGGAAGCTTGTATATTAGGTTTAGAGAACATCTTATATTCATCATTCTTTCCATATAAGTGACCTGCGGGAACTGCTTGATATAATTTACCATCGAAAGCTTCTTGTCCTTTTGTGCTCTTTGAGTCTACAGGTAAGAAATAGGCACTTAATCGTGGGTCTTCATATCCCATTAAGTAAGAGAACATAGATGAGCCCATACGTGATTCATCGTACTGTTCGGAGAGCCAGTAAATATTGTTTCGGAAAGTATATCCAGCTCCTGTACTCATTTGTGCTTCATCGTCTTTGGCAGTCATAACACCGATGGAATGACTTAATGCCTGTGAAACGTATTGTTTTGACAATGCTGCGTCAGCATAGCGGACACGCATTGCCAAACGGAGTAATAGAGAATTGGCATATTTCACCCATTTGGTAGAGTTTCCTGCATATACAACGTCGTATTCTTTCATTACTTCTACACCATTTTCGGCTTTTTCTGTCAGAATTGCAATGGCATCTGTCAAATCTTTGAAAATGGCTGTATAGATATCCTTTTCAGAATCGAATGGAATATTCATTGTTGCATCAGCTGCATGTGAGTAAGGCATTGGACCAAAACATTCCAGTGCTTTGTGCCATGCTGAAATCTTTAAGATTTGTGCTAAGGCAAAAACTTCCGGTGTATTATTCTTTTCGGCTGCCGCCTTCAGCTTTTTCCACGGATCGAGGGCGTTGGTATATGCACGTTTATAAGTACCGGAAATCCAACTGTCGTTCAAATAATAAGTTACGTTGCTGTTTCCACCTCCCCATGTGTTGTTCTGTCCGAAGAAGCCGCTCCAGCAGTCTGCTGACAAATGATAATCTGTTTGATATTGGTTGATTATATCTGTATCGTCGGCTTGTGTACCAACTGGAAAGACTGTACGTTCGATAGTCGTAATCAGACCACCTACAGCAACTCCGTCCATGATACCTTCTTCATCAGTCAGTTCGAACGGATTGGTGTTAATTTCCTCGTAATTGCATGATGCCAGCAGTGATACGGCAAATACACCTGCTATAAATTTATATTGGTTTATCTTTTTCATAATTAGAAGAATTGTTTTTATAGTTTAAATTTAATGCCAAAACCAAAGCTGCGTACACTTGGTTGCATGAAGTAATCATTACCTTGTCCGTAAGTACTGGTTGATGGCGTCAATTCTGGGTCAAATGGAGCTTTGCAATATAACATCCATGGGTTATTAGCGATGAAAGAAACGGTTACGTCTTTCAATACATTTGCAAACCATTTATTCGGCATGGTATAGCTGAATGTCATTTCCTGTAAACGAATGTTGGTTGCACTATACAAATAGTATCCGGAAGTTTCATAGTTTCCAGTACCAATCATCTGATAATAAGTTTTGGCATCTACTCTGCCTTGTCCTGGCAATAATGCACCTCCTGCGTCACGAGCTTCTGCCGAGCGCTTAGATACGCCGAAGCGGTCGAGAATAGCTTCTGTAGATGAAGTGACGACTCCACCAAATCGTCCGTTGATTAGGAAACTAAATCCGAATCCTTTGTATGACAAGGCATTGTTCCATCCCATGTTAAAATCTGGAGAAGTTTTTCCAAGATATACGGGCTCTCCTCTTTCCAGTCCAAATGTACCGTCGCTTTTAACTTCTACATATCCCTGACTATCTTTCTTGAAAAATGTATTAGCATAGATATCATGAATGCTTCCACCTTCTTTTAAAATAATACGACCGTTGTCTTTTAGTACTTCCGGTATATTAATAGGAGTTTCCATCAAATCTGTATGATAGTCTTTTACCATTTCTTTGATCTCATTTATATTCTTAGAGAATGTAAAGGTAGAAGAAACAGCCAAACCGTTTTTGAACTTATCATTATAACCGAAAGATGCTTCCCAGCCTCTGTTTTCTACGTTACCAGCTTGCAGATAAATCTTTTGGTAACCTGTAAATTCGGGCAAATCTCCCAAGAAAGTCTGGTTGTAGGTATTCGATTTATAATAAGTAACTTCAGCGCTGAATTTGTTCCACAAGCGCAAGCTGACTCCTACTTCGTATGATTTGGTACGTTCTGCTTTAAAGTCTGTAAACGGATAGATATATGTCGGTGACGGGATACCTCCAACGATTGGGGTTGTAACAGTGCCAGGAGTTAATCCTGAACGTGAAACCGGAGCACCAACTTCAGTATAAGAACCGCGTACTTTCAGATAAGAAATAAATTCAGGTAATTGTACCATTTCAGAAATGATGCCAGACAAACCAATTGACGGATAGAAGAATGATTCTTCATTGGTATTTACCAGACGTGAGTTCCAGTCATTACGTCCCGTTAAAGTTAAGTAAAGCATACTTTTCCATCCTAATTCAACATTGCCGAATACTGCATGATTACGAATACGACTGTCACCACCTTTTTCTGATGTACGGCCATTAGATGGATCAATATTGGAGACTGCGAATTTGTTAGGTACTTTCAATAACGTTCCTTTATAACCTCTTTCTATTGCCCAGTAGTTGGAATAACTCCATCCAAGGTTGGCAGAAATATTGAAGTCTTTGATCTGTTTGTTGATATTTACCATGAAGTCCGCATACTCCTGACGATCATTATAGTTGCTATATTCATAATGTCCTTTGGTTCCTTCAGCAAAAACCTGATCGGAAGATGCATAGATTTTACGTTCGAATTTTACGTAAGTATCATCCATTCTGTAACGAGCAGCAACATTGATCCAGTCGGTTATTTTATAAGTTAATCCTACATTGAACATGTAACGGCTCTTATTGTTGGTTGAAACATTACGGAACGCTGTCCAATATGGGTTTTGAGAAGCGTAAGTTGATTCTGCAATTGGCCAGTACTGAACAGGAATTTTGCGGCTGTCATCGAAACGTTCGAATGTCTTGATTTCTTCAAAGTTTTCTCCCCGCGGAAACAGGTATGCTGCCATAACTGGGTTCCAGTATTGACCTTGTGAAACCATATTCTTATCATCTTGTTTCACATACGATGCTCCTAAATCAAGTTGTAATTTATCATTCAGAAATGTAGACGTATTGCGGATGGTAAAGTTCAAACGGTTATATGAGTTATTGGGTACAATACCGTCAGAGTTGGTGGATGAAATAGAAGCAAATGTTTGATTCTGTTTCGTACCAGTAGTCAATGTTACTGAATTGATAAAGTTGGTTCCTGTATTAAAAAAGTCTTTTTTAGGATCATAATCAGATGGAGTCGCTAATTTTTCTCCCCAACTTTCATACATATCCTTTTTATTTCCATAAGTGTTTTGAAATTCAGGAGTCATGTATGCTTTGCTGAATTCGGTAGAAGAAGAGAATGAAAGTTGCAGTTTCCCTTCCTTACCTTTTTTAGTAGTGATAAGGATAACACCGTTTGCAGCGCTACTACCATACAGTGCAGCAGCCGACGGTCCGCTCAGTACAGAAATACTTTCAATATCTTCAGGATTGAAATCGGCAATACCTTCAGTACCGGCCTTTCCTTCTCCCATGATGCCACTGTCGGTGTTTCCCATGTTGGTATTGAATAAAGGAATACCGTCTACTACATAGAGCGCGTTGTTGTCACCTTCGATGGATTTTGCACCACGCATTACGACACGGGTTGCACCACCGACGCCACTGGCACTCTTATTGATGCTGACACCAGCTATCTTACCATTCAGCGAATTGACGAAGTTTGCATCTTTAACTCTTACAAGTTCTTCAGACTTTACTTGCTGGACATTATACGAAAGTGCCTTTTCTGCACGTTTGATACCTAACGCTGTTACAACGACTTCGTCCAGACGTTCTGTATCTTCCCGCATGGTTACATTGATAACTCCTCTATCTGCTAGGAATTCTACGGATTTATAACCTACATAAGAAAACTGCAATACGGCATCGGGACTCGATACGGTAAGAGAATAGTTACCATCGAGGTCGGTGATAGCACCATTACTGGTACCTTCTTCTTTGATTGTTGCACCAATAATTGGCTCACCATTAGCATCGACAACCTTACCTGAAATATTGCTCTGCTGTTTCTTGTCTGATTGCTTCTTTACAGGAGTAATAATGATTTTATTGCCTGAAACCTTATAAGATAGATTTTGTTTTTTAAGTTCGTTTGTTAATACACTTTTCAGTTCTTCATTTTTTACTGAAACGGAGATACCTGTTTTTCCATTTACTTCCACGTCACGATATGAAAAACGATAGGAAGTTTGTTTTTCGATAGCACTAAATAATTCTTTTACCGATGCATTATTCAGGTCAAGGCTGACTTTACCAGTCTGTGCATAACCACCAGTAAATGTAAACATACACAAAGATGCACATAAAAGGCAGATTTTACTGTGCTTTTTACTATCTTTGTGCAAATCAATGAATTGTTGTTTGATTTTCATAAGTACGTAATAAATTTAGGTTTTAAGTTCGGTTTAACTATGCGCCAACATAGTGTTACTTCTGGACTAAGCCATTTCCCCGGATGATGTGCCGATTGTCCGGGGATTCTTTCATGTTTTCATTTGTTCTTCATTGTTTTTAAGGTTAATATTGTATTTTATTCTATAGTTATAATTTCTTCGTTAATGGAATATTCAAATCCGTAATGCATTTTCAATATTCTTAGTATACTTTCTATGTTCTCATCATTGAATGTCCCTGTATATGCATCTTGCAATATATTCTGATTGCTTATTTCAAATACAACTCCAAATTTACGTTCCAGGCATCGGAAAACATCTTTCATCTTTTCATGACGGAAAGAGAGTTCTTTGGTTAGCCAGGCTGTTTCTACTTTGTTTGAAGTTTCCTCAAGGCTAAGTTGTCCTGTTAGTTTGTTGTATGTTACTTTTTGATTAGGTTTAACACTTAATGTATTATGTGTAGAGCCTTTTGTCGTAACATTAACACTTCCTTCAACAAGTGCCATTTCTACAAAATCTTTATTTTCGTATGCGTAGACATTAAATTTGGTACCAGTAACAGTTATATCCATTACATCAGTAGCTACTATAAAATGTTTTTCTGTATTCTTTTTAACTTCAAAATATCCTTCTCCCGACAAGCTGACCTTACGATCTTTATGCCCAAAATCTTGCCTGTATGTAAGGGATGATTTCGCATTCAGATGTACTAAACTTCCATCGGGTAATGTAACCAGTGAATTACCATATTCTCCCGAGTTTATTACAATATTTTGCTCGGCAAGTTCTTTCATATCTTTATTTTGTATATAATATAAAGCAGTAAGTCCGCATGCCATTATTAAAAGTATAGAGGCTGCAATTTGTAGCCAGTATTTTTTCACCTTTATTATAGGTGAAATATGTGCTTTCTTGTCCAACTTTTGGTATAAGGCTTGTATTTTGTCTTGTGGTAATGGCTTATAATCATCGAATATTTCCCATTCTTCCTCGAATGAATTTTTTAAATCAGAATCGGATAATTGATTTATTCCCGATTTCAGTTTCTTAAAGTCTTCCGGTGGAATAGTTTCGGAACGGAATTTATTTAGTAAGTTTTTTATTTCGTTTTCTATATTTGTGCTCATAAAAATATTTCCTTGTTTGTGAGTAATATCCACGAACATGGGAAATATAACATGTAAAATTATATGTTAGAAAACATAATATTAGAATTTATATAAGAAAAGTAAGAGTATAAATGAATATTGTTGGAGTTCAGTTCTGATTATTTTTAGCGCAATTGATAGTTGATTACGTACGACTTGTTCTTTTATAGATAGATGTTCTGCTATTTCTGCAACAGAGAGATTATATTCTTTGTTCAATTCAAAGATTTCACGCTGACGTGGAGAAAGGGCGTCTTTAGCTTTTTGTAGTGCTCTGCAAAACTGATCAAAATCAATATCTTTATCAGTGTCTTCTCCCGATATTCTCATATGCTCATGGTATTCTATGAATTCTTCCATAGAAGTATTGTTCAATTGTCTGCGTAGCTCTTTTATCAAGAAGTGATAAGCTATAGTAAATAAATATGCCTTGAATGATGAATCGGGATTCAGCTTTTCACGATTAGTCCATATACGACAGAAGGTTTCTTGAACAATATCATCGGTAGCATCTTCTGATTTTAAGTATTGATACACAAATCTGTACAACCTCGAAACCCACATCTTATAGAGAGTATAATAGGCTTTCTCAGAACCTGCTTTTACAGATAATAGCAATGATCTTTCTTCTATCATATTTTTTCCTGAAAAGGTAAATGAAAAACTATTTTATATTATAAATATGCAAATTTAATATTTTTTTCTCAATCAATTATGTTATGAAGCAGATGTTGCATTGCTTTGAATGAATATTTTTATACCCTGTTTTTTCTTAATTGAGTTATCTTTGAATTAGAAATATTTTCATATCTTTCTGCATCATTTAAAAGTTAAGTACATGACAAAAATTTGAATACATCGAATTTGGGTGTGTATGTCGGTCGGAAAAGCACGTTTGAGATTTCCTCAAGACCATACTTGACCAATGACT
>NZ_DBMACV010000072.1:0-17584 GCF_057861905.1 Phocaeicola sp.
TTAAAGATACAAAATCTTTAGGTAATAACAAAGCCCCAGCTTGTGAAAGTCGGGGCTTTGTGCTAAAAAAGAAGGTGTGCTTTTTGACACACCTTCTTGTTTATTGTAAGATAATCAAGTATCGGTTTATCTTACTTTTATTCCTCGTTCATCTTTTCATCGATGGCCTTTATCTTTTTCAGAACGAGATCCATCTCACCTTTCAGACGTTCAATTTTCCGGTTAATTTCGGTTACCAGTGTATCGCCCTTCTTCGAAGCCGATGACAAGAATCCCAAGTTGTTTTCGTAGGTCTGGATATCATTTTTCAGGCCTTCGTATGTACGGACAAGCTTTTCACGGTCACGATATAAGTTATCACCCTTGCTCAGTCCCGATTTGAAATTGCTGAGTTTCTTTTCGGAAACCGAAATATTCAGTCGGTCGAACAACTTGTCTATCAAGCCATGAAATTCGTTATACAAACGATCTTTTTCTTTAAATGGGACATGGCCTATACCATTCCATTCTTTCATTAAGGAGCGAACTTGTTCAGAGGTAGCATCATCTGTAGCACCAGAAGCATTCAGTACAGCCAGTTGCTTGATGATTTCCTCTTTCTTTGCCATATTTTCCTGTTCGACAGAACGCTGCGAAGAAGTTGCTTTGTTCTTTTGAGCAAAGAAATAGTCGCATGCTCCGATGAAACGTTTCCATACTGCATCGGAATGCTTTTTGGCAACCGGTCCAATGGTTTTCCATTCTTTTTGCAGTTTGGTCAGTATTTCTGCAGTTCCTTTCCAGTCGGTACTATCTTTCAAGGCTTCAGCCTTTTCGCACAATGCTTTTTTCTTTTCAAGATTTTCGGCCATGCTTTCCTTTACCGATTTGAAGAAGGCTGCTTTGCGTTTAAAGAATTCATCACATGCTGCACGGAAACGCTCGAAAATCTTTACATTCATTTTCTGCGGAGCATATCCGATAGTCTTCCATTTAGCCTGTAAGGCAAGAATTTCTTGCGTTTTATCCTCCCAGTCGGCGAAAGTCTTGAATGTATCATATTCCATTGATTCCACAATTTCGCAGATGACAGTCTTTTGGTCAAGGTTATTTTGTTCCTTTTCCTTCAGTGCTTCGAAGTGTTGCTGATGACGACGGTTTACGACCGAGGAAGCAGCTTTAAAGCGTGCCCAGATACTTTCACGAAGTTCTTTTGCAACAGGACCGATACTACGGAACTCCTGATGCAGTTTCTGTAATTGATGGAAAGCAGATACGACATCCGGTTCTTCAGCCAGCTTTTCAGCAGCTTCGCACAAATAAGTTTTCTGTTCCAGATTCTTTTTAAAATCATATTCACGGAATTCATTGTTCAGCTTTACCATATCGTAAAACTTCTCCGTATAGAGCTGGTAAGTTTTCCACAACTCATTGACTTTACCTACAGGAACCTGTTTGATGTCATTCCATTGTTGTTGAAGCTGTTTGAATTCATTATAGATTTTCCCTGTATCTTCTGTATTGTCGATCAGAGATTTCATCTTATCGAGTATATCCAGTTTCTTTTTCAGGTTTTCTTCTTTTTCCTGTTCGAGTTCCGCTGCCATAACGCTACGTTTCTCTTTGATGGAACTCATTATTTCCTTAAACTTTGCTTCCAGCGGGTTAGGGGTGGGAGTAAAATCATCTGGGTTTCCGCCTTGCTCAATAAAGTTTTTGCGTGCTGTATCTTGCTCGGTTTTATGCAATTTGTAAAACGTTTGTTTCAGGTAGTCTATTTCTTGTTTGTCTGCCTCGCAGGCATTGTTGTTGATTTCTGTCAAACGCTCTATCACTTCTTCCTGGGTCTGTTTGGGAGGATACTGCGTTTTTCCATCATTTTCAACAGTAGGAACCGAAGTCTCGGGAGTATTTTCTTCCGGAATTTCAGTTAATGGGCGGGTTGTTTCATTTACTTCCATCGTATTTAGATTTTTAAGAATTATGTCGGCTTATCTTAGTCCGTAGTTACAAATTAAAAGAATAAAATCTGATTTTTACTATATTTTTCTAAATTTTTTTTGCAATAGAGAAGAATTTTATGGATTTCTTAGAAGAATAGAATACATGGAGACTACAAAAGAATAAAAATGTGCGAGTCTCCATATATATAAATCTATAAACGTTTCTTTAGGAGAGTAATACGGTAATTCCCATATACATCATCATACCGATAATATCGTTGGTAATCGATATAAACGGTCCGGTGGCAATAGCGGGGTCCACTTTCAGTTTTTCCAATGTCATGGGAACAAGTGTTCCGAAGATAGAAGCAAACATGACTACGGCAAACAGGCTGATGGATACCGAATAGCTGACTGTGGCGGTTGCTCCGAAACGAATGAAGTTATAAATATATACCAACATTGAAATGATAGTTGCATTGATAAGGGCAACTACCGATTCTTTTACTACCTGTTGAAAAGTATTTTTTGAATCGAGAGAGCTGTTTGCAAGTCCCTGTACGACAAGTGCCGATGACTGTGTACCCACGTTTCCCCCCGTACCACCGATAAGCGGAATGTACAGAGCCATTTCCGGATGTGCAGCGAAGGTCGAATCGAAATTTCCCAGAATCATGGAATTTCCGATACCTCCCAGCATACCGATGAGCAGCCAGGGCAGACGTGCCGTTGTCTGGCGGAATACATTATCGTGCGATTCTACGTCCTGTGACAAACCGGAAGCCAACTGATAATCTCTTTCAGCCTGTTCACGAACCTCATCCATTACGTCGTCTACCGTGATACGTCCTACCAGACGTCCGATGCTGTCGATTACCGGCACTGCCACTAAGTCGTACTTTTCGATGACCTGCACCACTTCATCCAGCGGCGTATCTACGTGTACCGAAATCGGATCTTTTTTCATCACGTGCTTTACTTTCGAAACCGACGGGCTGGTAATCATTTTCTTCAACGGGAATACGCCGCGCAGACGTTCGTCGTCGTCCACTACATATACGTAGTAAATCTCATCCATATCTTCTGCCTGTATTCTCATTTCACGAAGACATTCCGGCATACTCCAGTTCTCGTTTACGATAACCATTTCCGTACCCATCAAACCACCGGCAGTATCTTCGTCGTATTTCAGCAAGTCGACGATATCACCCGCCTGTTCGATGTCTTCGATGTGCGAAAGAATTTCTTCCTGCTTGTCCTCGTCCATGTCACGGATAATGTCTACCGCATCATCCGAGTCCATGTAGTCGACAAAGCGTTTGGCGATGGTTTCCGACGGCAGGACCTCGAGGAACTTCTTACGGGCATCCTCGTCCATTTCAATCAATACATCGGCTGCCTTTTCATTGTCGAGAAGCAAGTAGATGGAACGCGCCTCTTCTGCATCCAGCTCGTTGCACAATTCGGCAATATCGGCAGGATGCAATCCTTGCAGAAGTTCTTTCAGTTCATCCGATTTCTTTTCCTCGATGAGTTCTGATACTTTTTTGATTTCTTCGTTTTCCATACCTTACTCGGTTGCGAGTGCCTGTTCCACCCGGTTGGTCAATTCTATGAAGTCCGCTACCGACAGCTGTTCCGGACGCTTGTTGAATATCGGATCAGCACTAAGCGGATTACCCTTTTCCAAAATCGGAGAAATGGAGTTGCGCAATGTCTTGCGGCGCTGGTTGAAAGTCGTCTTCACTATTTGCTTGAACAACTTCTCATTGCATCCCAGTTCCGTCGTTTCATTTCGCGTCATTCGTATCACAGCACTTTTTACCTTGGGAGGCGGATTGAATACGTGCTCATGTACTGTAAACAGATATTCCACCTTATACCACGCCTGAATCAGTACACTCAGAATGCCATACGTCTTGCTCCCTGGACCGGCAGCGATACGTTCTGCCACTTCCTTCTGTATCATTCCCGTACAGCAGGGTATCAAATCTTTGTAATCGAGCATTTTGAAAAATATCTGGCTGGAAATGTTATATGGATAATTCCCGGTAAGGACGAAAGGTTGTCCGTCGAACAATGCCGATAAGTCCATTTTCAAGAAATCCTGTTCGATGATATTATCTCCCAGTTCCGCGAAATTTTCCCGTAAGTAGGCAACCGATTCAAAGTCCAGTTCCACCACTTTCACCGGCCTTCCCTTGGGAATAAGAAACTGCGTCAATACTCCCATACCCGGTCCTACTTCCAGTATAGGCAGGTCGGGGCAGGTATCCACTGTATCGGCTATGTCTTTTGCTACTTGAAGGTCTTTCAGAAAGTGCTGTCCTAAAAACTTTTTCGGTTTAACTAATTTCATTCGCGTATGTATTTTCTCGATATAAATAAAGATTTATTCCGGCAAGATATTATCTTTGCATCGTGCAAATTTAAGCATTAATCTTTAATAAATGATTAGGTTTTGGAACGAACTGATATAAAAAAGCTCATAAATAAGGTCTTTCAGGTAGCTTTGCCTTTGGTTCTGGGGGCAGTTATTTTATTGTGGACTTACCATGGATTCGACTTTCGGCGCGTGTATGAGGTTATGGACGGAGGAATGAATTATGGGTGGATGCTTTTTTCGCTTGTTTTTGGCGTTTTCGGACATTTATTCCGCGGATGGAGGTGGAACCTGGCGCTGGCTCCACTGGAAGAACATCCCAAGTTGTCGAACAGTGTATATGCCATATTCATAGCCTATGCAGCCAATCTGGTTCTTCCGCGCGTTGGAGAAGTGTCACGCTGCGGTGTACTGGCAAAATACGATAATGTTTCTTTTTCCAAATCGCTGGGAACTGTCGTTTCCGAGAGGCTGGTCGATTCTGTTTGTGTATTGCTCATTACGACCGGAACTCTGCTGTTGCAGTCGGGAGTCTTTGCCCGCTTTTTTCGTATAACAGGTACCGACGGAACTTTTTTTCTGCATCTGTTCTCGTCGACAAACTTTTATATTACTCTTGTCTGCATGGTTGCTGCGCTGATATTGCTGGCTTGGCTGGTACGCAATCTTGCCATTTTTGCAAAAGTACGGGGTATGCTGAAAAATGTCTGGCTGGGCTGCTTGTCCATCCGTAACGTAAAGCATCCGCTTTTGTACATACTTTACACCATAGCTATCTGGGTATGCTACTTCCTTCACTTCTATTTGACGTTTTATTGTTTCGACTTTTCAGCCGGACTGGGCTGGGTTGCCGGAATGGTATTGTTCGTGGTGGGAAGTATTGCCGTCATAGTTCCCACTCCGAACGGAGCCGGACCATGGCATTTTGCCGTCATCACCATGATGATGATGTATGGCGTAAGTAAGGAAGATGCAGGAATATTTGCGCTTTTGGTACATGGTATTCAAACCTTTTTATTAATTTTGTTAGGAATATATGGACTGGTGGCTCTGCCGCTTACAAATAAAAATAAAACTAAAACCTATGAGTGAAATTCTTTCTCTGGCTCCACAGAATGTGTGGAAGCATTTTTATTCGTTGACTCAAGTGCCTCGTCCGTCAGGACATCTGGCAAAAGTTCAGTCGTTCTTACTGGAGTTTGGTAAGAATGTAGGTGTTGAAGCTTTTCAGGATGAGGCCGGAAACATTATTTATCGCAAGCCTGCCACTCCGGGTATGGAGAATCGTAAAACCGTAATCTTGCAGGCGCATATGGACATGGTGCCGCAAAAGAACAAAGATACACAGCATGATTTCGAAAAAGATCCTATTCAGGCTTATGTAGACGGTGAATGGGTGAAAGCAAAAGGCACTACACTGGGTTCCGATGATGGTATGGGTGTGGCTGCTATTATGGCTGTTATGGAAGATAAAACCCTGAAACACGGTCCGCTGGTTGCTCTGATTACTGCCGATGAAGAAACAGGCATGTATGGAGCTTTCGGCTTGAAGCCGGGAACTATTGAAGGCGATATTTTGCTGAACCTCGACTCGGAAGAAGAAGGTGAACTGTATATCGGCTGTGCCGGCGGTGAAGACTTGACAGCTACGCTGGAATATAAGGAAGAAGAAACCGATCCGGAAGATGTAGCGCTGAAAGTTACTTTGAAAGGTCTGCGTGGTGGTCATTCCGGTATACAGATAGGCTGGGGACATGCCAATGCAAATAAACTCATGGCACGCTTCCTGAATCAGGTTATTGCTTACGATGAGGCTTGTCTGGTATCGTGGGAAGGCGGTAACATGCGCAACGCCATTCCTCGTGAATGTGAAGTTGTAATTACTGTTCCCGAAACAGAAGTAGACGATGTGCTGGCATTCGTAGGTGAGTGCGAACAGGTATGGCGCGATGAATTTGCAACAATCGAAGACGGTCTGAGCTTCAAGGCTGAACGTGTGGAACTGCCGAAGTACATGGTTCCTGAAGAAATCCGCGATAATCTGGTAGATGCTATCTATGCATGTCCTAACGGAGTAGAACGTTTCATCCCGACTATTCCTGATACAGTAGAAACTTCTTCAAACCTTGCTATCGTCGAAATAGCCAATGGTAAAGCTGCCGTTAAGGTATTAACCCGTAGTTCTCGTGAGTCGATGAAGGATTACCGCAATACGGCTATCGAAAGCTGTTTCTCTATGGCGGGTATGCACGTAGAACGCTCGGGCAGTTATTCGGGCTGGGAACCGAATGTAAATTCTCCTATTCTGCACGCCATGAAAGAATCGTACAAGGCTCAGTTTGGTGAACTGCCGGAGGTGAAGGTCATTCATGCCGGACTGGAGTGTGGTATTATCGGAGCTGTTGTTCCGGGACTCGATATGATTTCGTTCGGTCCTACTTTGCAGTGTCCGCATACTCCGGAGGAACGTTGCAACATTCCTTCAGTAGCCAAATTCTACGACTTCCTGACTGCTACACTGGCAAATACTCCTGAAAAGTAATTCTTGAGATATGCAGAGCCTGTCCCGCTGATTGATGTTCATCATCGGGGCAGGCTCTTTTTTTGTCTTCGTCCTGCTTGTAACAGAAACGTGCTTTTCTTTTAATTCTTATTTCCGCAAATACCTTTTCAAGCCCCTGCAAAACCGTTTTGTTTTTTGTACAAAAAATAAAAACGTTTGTACAAATTTTCAGAAAACGTCGGGACGTTTTTCCGCATTTGTCGGCATGTCTTTTAAAAACGTCACCAGCGTTCGATGGGTTACATACGGTTCTTCTGACTCTCTCAATAGTGTAGAATAAATGTCTTTGCAGATAAAATAATTTCATTACATTTGTAAACCTGTCAACTATTTGGCGGGGATATGCGTTGTTATCTGTAGTCGCAGGTAAATAATATCATTAGGTAAATTCAGAAAATATGCAGACAATACTGATTGTAGAAGACGAAAAGCGAGTGGCCGACCTGCTGAAAGCCGGACTGGAAGAAAATGGTTACCAGACAATGGTGGCATACGACGGGGCTATGGGGCTGCGTCTTTTTCAGGCTTATTCTTTTCAGTTGGTTATTTCGGACATTATCTTGCCGAAGATGGACGGATTCGAGCTTTGCAAGGAGATTCGCCGCCTGAACGAAAAGGTGCCTATTCTGATGCTGACCGCTTTGGGGTCTACCGATGATAAGCTGGATGGTTTCGATGCGGGAGCAGATGACTATATGACAAAGCCGTTCGACTTCCGGGAACTGACGGCACGTGTAAGGGTACTGCTGAAACGAAATAAGGAAGTCGTAGCCGATACGCCTGAACAGATTGAGTATGCCGACTTGACAATCAATCGGAACCTCAGGGAAGTGAAACGACAGGGGAAAGCGATAAAGCTGTCGCCGAAAGAATACAACCTGTTGCTGTATATGGTTGAAAACGCAGAGAAAGTAATCAGTCGCGTAGAGATTGCCGAAAAAGTATGGAATACGCATTTCGATACCGGAACGAATTTCATCGATGTGTATATCAATTACCTGCGAAAGAAGATCGACAAGGAGTTTGATGTCAAGCTCATTCATACGAAACCCGGTATCGGTTTCATTTTAACGGATAAGTTATGAAAATAAAGACGAAACTGACTTTACAGAATACGTGCGTTACGGCAGCCGTTTTTCTGCTGTGCATGGTGTTGATTTATCTGGTAAGCGAACATACACGCAGCAAGACGTTTTTCCATGACCTGAAGAGTGAGGCTATTACAAAGGCACATTTGTTTCTTCAGAATCAGGTCGATGCGCAGACCATGCAGTCTATTTATCTGAACAACAAGAAGTTTATCAACGAGGTGGAAGTGGCTGTCTATTCGGCCGACTTCCAGATGCTTTATCATGATGCGGTACAGAACGATATTATCAAGGAAGACCGTGCCATGATAGACCGTATTCTGAAGGAAAAAGATATGGAGTTCTATATTGGCAAGTATCAGGCTGTGGGAATACGTTATTCGTTCGGAGGGAAGGACTACATTGTAACGGCTGCTGCTTACGACGGGTATGGCTACGATAATTTGCTGGAGTTGCAGAAAACCTTAATTGTCTTATTCGTCGTCGGATTGTCGTTATTGTTTGCGGCAGGCTATTTCCTTGCCCGTGCGTCGCTGAAACCGATTCGCGATATCGTGAGAGAGGCAGAAACGATTACGGCATTGCACATTAACCGGCGGCTTCCTGTGAAAAATGAAAAAGATGAACTGGGAGAACTGAGTACGGCTTTCAATGCTTTGCTGGAACGGTTGGAGGTATCGTTCAACTCGCAGAAGATGTTTGTCAGCAATGTGTCGCACGAGCTGCGTACGCCGCTGGCGGCCTTGATAGCAGAGCTGGATTTGTCGTTGCAGAAGGAACGGAGCGGGGAGCAGTACAGGCAGGCAATGCAGAACGTGTTGCTCGATGCTCGTAGAATGACGAAGCTGATCGACGGCTTGTTGAATTTGGCGAAAGCCGACTATCAGAAGGAGCATATCAAGATGCAGGAAATCCGGCTGGACGAATTGTTGCTGGACGCTCGGGAGTTTATTTTGCGTGCTCATCCGGATTATCATATCGATTTGCTGTTCGAACAGGAGGAGGCGGAGGATGACCGTCTGATTACGGTGAAAGGGAATCTGTATCTGCTGAATATTGCTTTCTCGAACCTGATTGAAAATAACTGTAAGTATTCTGCCGACAAGTCTTCGTTTATCCAGATTTCTTATTGGGACAAGTGGACCATCGTACGTTTGTCGGATGCGGGCATCGGAATGTCGGAAGCCGACAAGCAGCATCTGTTTACCCTGTTCTATAGAGGGGAGCAGGAAAAGATGGCGGAAGGACATGGTATCGGCATGACGCTGTCGCAGAAGATTATTCATCTGCATCAGGGAAATATCAGTGTACATTCTGAACAGGGCAAGGGAACGACTTTCGTCATTGAACTTCCACATATATAGGTCTTTTCGGCCTTGGGTACGGCTATAGATAGAGTGGCATTAGAAAACTTATAGAAAAATTCTAATAGTTTTCTAATACCACTCTAATTGTTTTCTAACTGTCTTGTTGTTGTGTCTTCTCTACTTTTGCAGCGTGAAAAAGATACATAGTAGTAACTTGTAAACGAAGTATGACAATGTGGAAGAACAAGAAGAGTAAGACACAGTTCGCTTTTAATGCCGAGAAGGTATTTTTGGCGGCAGCTCAGCCACTTGGCTCTGTATTCAGTTATTTTCAAACTACTCCGATGGGAATAAGCGCTGAGGAGGTTGAAGAAAGACAGTCGCTTTATGGCAAAAATGAGGTGGAACATGAGAAGAAGAAAAATCCGGTTTCTACTTTTATCAAGACGTTTATTAATCCGTTTATCGGTGTGCTGACTCTTTTGGTCATTATATCGTTTGTGCTGGATGTATTGCTTGCCGATCCGGGGGAACAGGATTGGACGGCTATCATCATCATTTCCGTGATGGTGGTGTGCAGTGCTATTCTCCGTTTTCGTCAGGAGTGGAAGGCAAATATGTCGAGTGAAGCGTTGCTGAAGATGGTGACCAATACGTGTTACGTGAAGCGTGCCGGAAGTCACGACGAAGAAATCAGCATTGCCGAACTGGTTCCCGGGGATATTGTGATGATAGCTGCCGGTGACATGATTCCGGCGGATATCCGTATCGTTGAGGCAAAGGATTTGTTTGTCAGCCAGTCTTCGCTTACCGGAGAGTCGGATCCCATAGAAAAGTGTCCGGTGCCGAAAGGTGATAAGTATAGCAAGGGCAGTGTGGTAGAGCTGGACAACATTTGCTTTATGGGTTCGAATGTGGTAAGCGGTTCGGCTGCTGGAATTGTTTTTGCTACGGGAAACAATACTTACCTGGGAACGATTGCCAAAGGGATTATCGGACACCGGGCGGCAACGGCTTTCGATAAGGGCATCAGTAAGGTGAGTTTCCTGCTGATCCGTTTCATGCTGGTCATGATTCCCTTTGTTTTTCTGGTAAACGGACTGACAAAAGGCGACTGGCTGGAGGCTTTTATCTTTGCGGTATCGGTAGCTGTCGGACTGACTCCGGAGATGCTTCCGATGATTGTGACAGCCAATTTGTCGAAAGGGGCGGTGGCTATGTCGAAGAAAAAAACGATAGTGAAGGATTTGAATGCGATTCAGAATTTCGGTGCCATGAATATTCTGTGTACCGACAAGACGGGTACGCTGACATGCGATCAGATTGTATTGGAAAAATACATCAACGCCGATGGCTCAAGCGATAACGACAAGCGCATTCTGCGCCACGCGTACTTTAACAGTTTCTTTCAGACGGGTTTGAAGAATCTGATGGATAAGGCCATCCTTTCGCATGTAAAGGAGCTTGATTTGGAACACTTGAAGGATAATTACAAGAAAGTCGATGAAATTCCGTTCGATTTTACTCGCCGTCGTATGTCGGTTGTGGTGGAAGATAAACAGGGTAAACGGCAGATTATCACCAAGGGAGCGGTAGAGGAAATGCTCGAAATTTGTTCGTATGCCGAATTTGAGGGGAAGGTGCAGCCTTTTATGCCCGAACTTAAACAGAAGGCAAAGGAAATCAGTGAGCAGATGAACAAGCAGGGAATGCGGGTCATCGCCGTAGCTCAGAAGAGTTATCTGGACAAGGAATGTAATTTCTGTGTGAAGGATGAGAACGAAATGGTGCTTATCGGGTATCTGGCGTTTCTCGATCCTCCTAAGCAGTCGGCGGCAAGTGCCATCCGGCAGTTGCACGAGCATGGCATTGAGGTAAAAATCTTGTCGGGAGACAACGATGCCGTGGTACGTACTATCGCCCGTCAGGTGGGCATTGAAACGGGAAATGCGCTTACCGGACCGGAACTGGCTGCAATGAGTGACGAAGAACAGCATAAGGCTGTCCGCGAAACGACGGTTTTCTCCAAGCTGACTCCAATTCAGAAGACGCAGATTATCTCCATCTTGCAGGATCAGCAGAATACGGTTGGCTTTTTAGGCGACGGCATTAATGATGCATCAGCGTTGCGTCAGTCGGATATTGGTATCTCTGTCGATTCGGCTGTAGATATTGCAAAAGAGAGTGCGGACATTATTCTACTGGAAAAGGATTTGATGGTGCTGGAAGATGGTGTACTGGAAGGCCGCAAGACGTTTGGAAATATCACGAAGTATATCAAGATGACGGCAAGCTCCAATTTCGGAAATATGTTCAGTGTTATGGCTGCCAGTGCTTTCTTGCCCTTCCTGCCCATGTTGCCTATTCACTTACTTATACAGAATCTGTTGTATGATATTTCGCAGACTACCATTCCGTTCGACCGTATGGATGCCGAGTATCTGCGCAAGCCGCGTAAGTGGGATGCATCCGATTTGAGCCGGTTCATGATCTTTATCGGTCCGATCAGTTCGGTTTTCGATATTGTGACGTATCTGGTGATGTGGTATGTCTTTGGTTGTCATTCATTGGAACACCAGACACTCTTCCAGTCGGGATGGTTCATCGAAGGACTGCTTTCGCAAACCTTGATTGTACACATGATTCGTACACGGAAAATTCCGTTCATACAGAGCTGTGCATCCTGGCAGGTTACCGGTCTGACTTTCCTGATTATGGCTATTGGCATCATCATTCCGTTTACGCCTTTTGGAAGTTCCATCGGTCTGGAGCCTTTGCCGTTGAGTTATTTCCCATGGCTTATTGGCATCTTGCTTTCTTATTGTATACTGACTCAGCTTGTAAAAAACTGGTATATCAAACGATTTATAAAATGGTTATAAACAATGATGCAGAAGATAATGGTTGTATGTGTCATCGTTGCGGTGGTTACTTTGTGTAACCATCGCATTATGGCACAGGATGTTGGCTTGTCTTATTTGTCGGAGTTGCAGACTGATTTTCGGACGAAGGTTAAATGGGTGAATCTGTTACGTGCAGATGTATCTGTAGCTCTAAATAAAAATATTGGAGTGGAAGCTGCTTCAATCAGTGTGGCAGGAACCAGTGAAACTCCGTTGCTTGACGACTGGCAGGGATTTTCGAGTGTTGAGGCGGAAAATATTCCTTTGGCGTTGGCTGTACTGGGGGTAAGATGGCAGGCAGGAAAATCGGCAGTCTTTGTAGGAATACGTAATCTGAATGAAGATTACTTTACTTCTTCCTGTATTTCTTTGTTTACCAATAGTTCCTGCGGTATTTTTCCTACTCTGTCGGCTGATTATCCGATAGCGAACTATCCGGTAGCTTCGGTTGGAGTAGATTATAAATGGCAGGGTGAATATTGGGGAGTTGAAGCTTCTGTTTACAATGGAACCGGTTACAGAATGTTTGCAGGGCGTGAGAATGTGTTTCGTTTCTGTCCCGGAAGTGATGGGATATTAGGTATATCAACGGTTAATTATCAGAATAATGGTAGCGGTTATTATATGGGGTTTGCTTTACGTAACGGGTTGTCTGCTTGTTATGCGGAAGGAACAGAAGGAACGGAAGAAAAGAAAGGGTGGAATGCGGTAGTGTGGGGCTATGCGGAACAGAAGGTGTTTGACCATTGGCATCTGTTGGTTCAGTATTCTGTTAACCCTACGGCAAAAACAGGCTGCCGGAGTTATGCAGGCGGGGGACTGGTTGCACATTACGGAAGGCTGGAAGCTGGTATGTTTGCCGACTATGCAGATTATACCACAGGGTACGAATGGGCCAGTGAGCTGACATGTAAAATGTGTTGCTTGAAGAACATATATATACAGCCGGCCTTGCATCTGATAAAAAACAGCCGTATGTTTGCTTGGGCAGGATTATTCAGATTCGGATATGAGATATAAAGATTACAGACAATCTATTTGGCAAGTTTCAGGAAGTTCTCTATATCTTGCTGAATCTTTTTGTAAAGAGGAGATGACTGGTAATGGGGATTTTTACGGATTACCACTTCTACATCAATCTGGCTCCGCTGATAGGCTGTAAGTTCATTATGAAGCTGTACATCGTGTAGGGCCAGATCGTGTATTTGTTGCTCGCGTTCGCGACGCAATACCGTGCATACCGGAACCAGCAATCGTAACACTACGTTATCCATGATGTGATGCCCCTGAATGAACATGTATGTATTGTCCGGATAAACGCCTAATGTGCGGAATTCTTTTTTCATATCTTCTATTTCTTCGAGGGCATCTGCATGACGTTTCTCCAGCTCGTGGAGTTTACGGTTGACCTTTTTTGACATGATTTCAAGGCTTCTTTCCGGATGGTGGGTACTGACCTGATCCAGTTTTACAAAAGAGCAGAAGTCCAGCAGTGAGAACTCCGATAAATTATGCTGGCGGTAGAACCATACCGACCAGACGAAAAGGGGATAGGCTATTTCTGAATACAACTTCATGAAAGCTGGAAAATCAATCAGTTTATGGTCGTTCAGTGTTGCTGTTACGCATACTTCGTGTAATCCTTCGGCATAACAGTGGTAGTTTTCGATGGCGTATGCATAAGTTTGTAACACATAAGGGCTGTTGATGATATAACGTGAAGTTTGTGTTCGTCCCTGAAGCAGGTAATCGTAATCACTGTCTACGCAGGCTATCATATTTTCGCCCAGACGGCTTCCCAGTTCGTTCATCAGAACGCTCTTTTTTCCTTTCGCAAGGGAACTGCGTGAGGGAAGCATGACTTCGAAGTAACGTTTTTCGTTTTCATATTCGGCCAGAAGGGAACGCCAGAAAGATATATCGTCATAACTTTCTACATAAGCAACGATTTTTCTTCGTGCTTGCTTTGGCTTCAGACTATTGGCTGCTCCAATATAGAGTGAAGAAAGGTTTTCGGTAAGTCTTTTTCCCATAGCCGTAATTATTTTAACGAGTTGTTATATCACTTACTTCTGTTACAGCATCCAGCCAGCCGTTCATGATGAGGGCAGGTGAATGAGTGGTAAGTATGATTTGTACGTTTGGATTCAGGCTTCGAATCAGTGAAATGAGTCGTTGCTGCCATTCTACGTGCAATGAAATTTCAGGTTCATCCATAAATAAGGCGAACGGCTGGTTGTCTTGTACCAGTACGGTCAGCAGGATAACAAGCATTTGTTTCTCTCCGGATGAAAGTTGGTACGGAGTCAGTATATCGCCGTCCTGTTCGAATAAGATTTCATTGCTTTTGCGGTTTATCTTTTTTCCTGTTTCGCTGAACAGGTCATCAATCAAGTCTTGAAATTTGGTCTTGGGACGTGAAACGTCAGCTGCTCGGGCCTGATTCTCTGCGACTCCACTGGTAAGCAGTTCGATAATCCGGTTTCCGATATTTACCTGATAATCGAGATATCGGCGCTGTAACTGATACAACTGCCAGTCTAATTCTGTCTTTACATTTGCATTTCCTATTTTTTCTAATAGTCCGGAGTTTATCAGCGGACGGTCGAAACTGCGAATGACGTCAAAGCGGATGAAGTTGGCATCTTCGGGTGAAAAGATAAAAGAAACGCCGGGCTGTATGCCATTGGTCAGTGCATGTCCTTCCAGTTCGTTGAGGTAACGCACTGAATTGTTTAGAATCGTACTTTTGCCGATACCGTTTATACCACTTAAGATGTTCACATCAGCACGCAAGTCCCATGAAATATTCTTTCTTCCCCATAGGCCTTTAATCTCAATACGTTTAATATAGTCAGCTTGCTTCTTCATGGTTGCATTATTTTTATAGCCTCTAAACAAAAGTACGCATAATATTGGAATAAATCAATGTTTTCAACGCTCTTTTTTCGAAGAACTCTTACCTTTGCAAAATAAAAATTTCAAGATTGAAAGTATGAATGTTAGAATTGTTAAGGCGCATGCAGCTTTACTGGGAGCTGCTGCTATGTGGGGATTGATGTCACCCATGGGCAAAGCGGCTATGGAGGCTGGTATAACCGGTCTTTCTCTTGCCACTATGCGTATGATAGGAGGGGCAGTTTGTTTCTGGATAGCTTCATTTTTTGCTCCCAGGGAAAAGGTGTCTTCACGCGACTTGATGTTGCTTTTCTTTGCTGGTTTGCTGGGAATTGTATGTAATCAGGGCTGCTTCACATTCGGTTTGTCGCTGA
Source organism: Phocaeicola sp. (assembly GCF_057861905.1). NCBI lineage: Bacteria > Pseudomonadati > Bacteroidota > Bacteroidia > Bacteroidales > Bacteroidaceae > Phocaeicola > Phocaeicola sp. Next base: position 15,439 of record NZ_DBMACV010000072.1, read on the forward strand.
CCTCACCGATTGATGCTTCCATTGTGACTACTACAATGCCTATTGTAACCATGATTCTGGCTGCGCTTTTTCTGAAGGAACCGGTTACGCCGAAAAAGGTGACGGGTATCTTTCTCGGTTCTATCGGGGCATTGATGCTGATATTGAGTAATCGGGGTGGAGCTGCTGTAGAAGGTGGAGGAAGTATTTTGGGAGATGCTTTATGTATTACGGCGCAGATAAGTTTTGCCTGCTATCTGACTATTTTCAAGAAGCTTATTTCACGGTATAATGTATTTACTCTGATGAAATGGATGTTTACGTATGCGGCTATTTGCTTTATTCCGTTTTCGTATCGTGATTTTTCGATGATGATGACTATGACATTTCCTGTTGCCGTATGGATGGAAGTGGGGTATGTCGTTCTGTTCGGTACATTCTTTGCTTATATACTGATACTGGTAGGGCAGAAGACGCTTCGTCCGACAGTAGTCAGCATGTATAATTATGTGCAGCCTATAGTAGGAACAGCCGTTTCGGTCTTTCTGGGTATGGGAATATTCGGCTGGGAAAAGGCGCTGGCTGCTGTATTGATATTTATCGGTGTATACGTTGTAACGCAAAGTAAATCGCGTGCTCAGATGTTGGCCGAGGGTGAGAAAGAATAAGTGTATTAGATTATGAAAGAAAATCCGAACATCAAGTCTCCGGTGCTTTATTTGCAGCATCAGTATGAGTTGTTGCAGCTGGAGTATGAATATGAAAAGGAACAGTTCAAGCAGCAGACTGAGCTGATGGGGATAGGACGGAAGATTAAGCGTGGCATGTGCTGGTATCCATTGAATTTGGGACGGAATTATTACAATGCCCTTAATCAGCTGGTTGTAGAGGTGGAACGGCGTGAGGATAAAGAAATCGAACATCAGTTTGAATATGGTCGTCCGGTATGCTTTTTCACTCAGGATATTTCCGGAAAGTTGAATTACCTGAACTTTGTGGCGACGGTGAACTATGTGGATGAGGACCGTATGGTAGTGATTCTTCCTTCTGTAGATGCCTTGCTTGCCTTGCAGAGTAAGGAGGTGCTGGGGGTACAGTTATATTTCGATGAAACCAGTTATCGTCTGATGTTCGAAGCGTTGAAACAGGTACTTACAGCTAAGAACAGTCGTTTGGCGGAACTGCGCGATATATTTCATGGTACGCAGCCTGTTGCTACTTTTTCGTTTCAGCCGGTACGCTTTCCGTGGCTAAACCGTACACAGGAAGAAGCTGTGAATAAAGTACTTCATGCCAAAGATGTGGCAATCGTACACGGGCCTCCCGGAACAGGAAAGACGACGACACTGGTAGAAGCTGTTTACGAAACGTTGCATCGTGAAAATCAGGTACTGGTGTGTGCCCAGAGTAATATGGCAGTCGACTGGATCAGTGAAAAGCTCGTTGATCGTGGTGTAAGCGTATTGCGTATCGGAAATCCGAGTCGGGTAAACGACAAGATGCTTTCCTTTACTTACGAACGCCGGTTTGAGTCGCATCCGGATTATCCACAGTTGTGGAGTATGCGCAAGGCTATACGTGAACTTTATGCCCGAAGCCGGAAGGGGGCAGACCGGGAGGCTGTCCGTCAAAAGATAAATTCGCTGAAAGATCGTGCTACAGAGCTGGAAATACGTATCAATGAATCATTGTTTGCTGAGGCTCGTGTTATTGCCTGTACATTGGTAGGCAGTGCCAATCGTCTGTTGATGGGACAGAAGTTCGGTACATTGTTTATTGATGAGGCTGCACAGGCTCTGGAACCGGCATGCTGGATTGCCATACGTAAGGCAGACCGTGTTATTCTGGCGGGTGACCATTGTCAGCTTCCTCCTACGGTGAAGGCACCGGAAGCTCTTCGTGCCGGATTGGGACATACGCTCATGCAGGCTATTGTAAAAAACAAGCCGGAAACGGTTTCTCTTTTGAAACTTCAGTATCGAATGAATGATGACATCATGCGTTTTTCGTCCGAATGGTTCTACGGAGGAATGTTGCAGTCTGCTCCCGAGGTGAAGTATCGTAGTATTCTTACCTGAGTTCGGGATAAGTTTAGAATAAGGCCAGTTGTTTTGAGTCCTCAATATAGTATCCTTGCAATGCATCCGGTTTGTTTTCAAAGAAACAA
>NZ_DBMACV010000073.1:0-17577 GCF_057861905.1 Phocaeicola sp.
GCGGCGTACTGCATGTTTCCAAAAAAGCCGTGTATCAATGTACAACGTACATTTGACACACAGCTTGCTTTGTTTTGAATTCGTCGAATTCACGTTAATATTAAGTTATAAGTTTTTGGATTATTATTATTTTGATGCAGACGAAATGAAAATAGTTCCCTGATGTATTTTATATTGCAAATGTGTGGTATTCTGCAATATCTTCAGTACATCTTCGATGGAGTCTTTCTTTTGTAGCATTCCTGAATAAGTCGTTGAAGGACTGATATCAGGCGAGAAGATAATCTTGACTCCATAGACTTTTTCCAATACTTCGGCAATGTCGAATACATCCGCATTCTTGAATGGAATCAGGTTGTTGTGCCATATCGCATCCAGTGCGGCATTGGTTTCCGACACTTTCATCTGTTTGGTTACGGTATTCAGTTCCACTTTCTGTCCTGGAGAAAGTGTGATGGCTCCCTCATTATTATTTCCGGCTACTTTCACCTCACCTTCTATCAGTGAAGTTTCTGCAATCCGGCAGTTACTGGTACTTTTAAAATTAAATTTCGTTCCCAGTACTTGTACGCTCATGGCTGCACTTTGCACGATAAAAGGTTTGTGCTTGTTTTTGGTTACTTCAAAATAGGCTTCTCCATCAAGTTGCAATTCACGTTCCTCCTTTGCAAAATGTTGAGGGTACTTCAGGGTTGAGTTTTCGTTCAGCCATACTTTACTGTTGTCTGGCAACGTTATTTCTTTTGTTTCTCCATTTTCAGTCGATGCGGTAATCCATTTCTCTTGAGAATCGGCAACGAAGTACCACAGTGAGAAACCGGATATAGCCAGTATAGATGTTATTATAGCTGCATATTTAACCCAGTGATTGATACGGGAAAAGAACCATTGGCGATTCTTTTCCGTTTCAATCCGTTCGTATAGTTTCTTTTCTGCTTTTCTGATAACCAAGTCATTGTCTTGCTCCGGCAGCGTGCCCAAATGGTATAATTCCTCCCATTTAAAGAACCATTCGGCATGTTCTTTCGATTCGTTCACCCACTGGATAATGAGCAAGCGTTCTTCTTCAGTACATTCGTTTTTAAAGAAACGTACTATTGTATGATAGTTTATTGTATTCATCTTTTCACCCTGTTTGTCAAATATACAACAATCGACTGAATAAAAACACTTACTGCATGTTGAAAAACGTTTAGACAATAACTATCCGGCTATTTGAACCATATATATCCCGGTTTGTTTCCCATTTCCAGTTCAAGTGTATCTCCTTCCATGATTTGCTGATGAGTAATATAACTCTTGTCGTATGGCTTTCCGTTGAGCTTCACCGACTGGATATAACAATTCTCACGGCTGGCATTCCGGGCAATGACGGTGAATGTCTTTCCGTTGTTCAGGTGTAACTGCATTTTGGGGAATGCCGGACTACCTATTTCGTACATGCCCGATACCGGATTGACCGGATAGAATCCCATGGCACTAAATACATACCATGCCGACATCTGTCCGCAATCCTCGTTGCCGCAGAGTCCTGCCGGAGTATTGGTATACAACTCGTGAGTAATCTGGCTGATGTATTTCTGTCCTTTCCATGGCTGTCCTGCCGCATTGTACAAGTACGCTACATGATGGCTTGGTTCGTTACCGTGTGCATATTGTCCGATCATGCCCGTGCTGAAAATAGGAAGTTCGTCCTTGTCGGTAGGATGGAACGTAAACATGCTGTCCAGTTTCTGGGCAAAGCGTTCTTTGCTTCCGGTCAGTTCAATCAGTCCGTTCACATCATGTTGTACCGACCAGAAATACTGCCATCCGTTGCTTTCGCAGATATGCGGCGTATATTCGTCAGCCTTGAAGTTCTCGATGAAGTTACCCTTCATGTCACGCGGCTGCATGAACGAAGTAGCCGGATTATACACATTCTTATAATTCTGAGAGCGCGCATAGAACTGTTTGGCAATGTCTTCCTTACCCATCTTCTTAGCCATTTCGGCTATGCAGTAGTCGTCGAAAGCATATTCCAGTGTTTTAGAAAGCGACCAGTTCTCGTTATTATACTGGTCGTGCAGGTCGTAAGGAATATATCCTTTTTCCTTGTATACTCCTATGCCACGATACTCGTCGATGTTGGCTGTTGCCACACAAGCAGCCAGTGCTTTCTCTGCATCGAAGTCGCCGATACCTTTCAGGTAAGCATCCACAATCACCGGTACAGCATGGTAACCGATCATCATGTCCGTTTCGCTTCCATAGAAATTCCATACCGGCAAGCGTCCGTTCTGCTCATAAAATGCCAGGAACGACTTGATCATATCGTTGGTACGTTCAGGCTGTGTGTAAGTAAACAGCGGGTGTGCTGCACGATACGTATCCCATAAAGAGAACGTACTGTAGTTCGTCCATCCGTCGGCATGATGCACCTGTTTGTCGGGGCCATAATAAGAACCGTCCACATCACTGTATATCGTAGGAGCCAGCATACTGTGATACAAAGCCGTGTAGAACACCGTCTTTTCATCCTTGTCGGGTGTATCTATCTGTATTTTGGCAAGCTCCTTGTTCCACATAGCCTTAGCCTTTTCCAGGTACGTGTCGAAGTTATTGTCGGGAGCTTCAGCCTGTAAGTTCTTGGCTGCCCCCTCCATGCTTACTCCCGAAATGGCAGTTGCCAGTGTAATCTGTTCATTCTCGTCTGTGGTATAATCGAAACGTGCGACAACCCCTGTTCCGATACGCTTTCCATCCTTTTCGATGGCAGTAGAATCGATTGTCATCCGGGTAAACGGACGTGAGAAACGGGTACAGAAATAAATCTTCTGTCCGCGAGCCCAGCCGTCGGAGAAACGATATCCCCGCACGGTTACCGAGTCGACCGCCTCGATATGAGAATCTTGCGTCGCATCCCAGTTCATGGCTTTGGCGAGGTTAAGAAAAATAGCCGATTCAGCTTTCGGGAATGTATAACGCTGGATGCCGCAACGTTCGGTAGCTGTCAGTTCCACATTAATATTGTAATCGTCCAGCTTTACCTGATAATATCCGGCGTAAGCACTTTCGTTGGCATGTGAAAATTTGGAATATATACCCAGCGGAGCTTCGGCTTCCTTGTATGGAAGCGTAACAGGCATGAACGAAACGTCGTAAAGATCGCCTGCGCCCGTACCCGAAAGGTGTGTATGACTGAAGCCGGCAATTGTGCTGTCCGGGTAAAAATAACCGGCAATGCGGTCCCATCCGGGCAATCCGTTGTCAGGGCTTAGCTGTACCATTCCAAAAGGAACCTGAGCACCCGGATAAGTATTTCCGGTAAAGTCTGTTCCGATAAACGGATTGACATACTGAGTGTAATCTTCCGTGATGCTTGAAGATTGGTTCGATGATGTACATGCGGCAAAAGCCAGAGCTGCGTAAAGTGGAATTGTCTTAAATCTCATAATACTAGTTTTGATTTGTAAATATAACAAGAAATATGAGAAAAACACTTATTTCGTTGCTTCATTTCTGTCAATTCGCTACATTTGCCTGCATATTAGCCTCGAAATACTGGATGAAAGGAAATTTTGAAGAAACATACAAAGCTTTGTTCCGTCGCTATTATACTGGACTCTTATTTTATGCGACACGTCTTGTGGGGGAAGATGATGCAGAAGATATAGTACAGGATGTCTTTGTTGAAATATGGAAGCGGCAGGATTCGGTGAAGTTGGGCGAACAGATTCAGTCCTTTCTTTACAGGTCTATCTATACTAAGGCAATCAATCTACTGAAACATAAGGCGGTAGCCGAAAACTACAGCGCTGCCGAGGTGGAATTCTATCAGAAAAGGATGGAGTATTATCAGCCCGACCATTCGGAAGTCATCAAACGGATAGAGAACCGCGAGCTGCGTTCGGAAATCAGACAGGCAATAGACGGACTGCCCGACAAGTGTAAAGAAGTATTTAAGCTCAGCTACCTGCACGACATGAAGAATAAGGACATAGCCGACGTAATGGGGATTTCCTTGCGTACGGTAGAAGCACACATGTATAAGGCACTGAAAATTTTACGCGAGAAGTTGAGTTATCTGCATATGATTCTTTTGTTCTGGTTGTAGGGAATGACGTATAATTCCTGTATTTCCCATGATGTATGGTATAAAAGAGCAGGTCTTATAAGAAACACCTCATGAGGATTTCTTATGTTTTTGTACAAAAAAAATAAATTTTTGTACAAAGGTTTCAATAATCTGTACAAAAGCTGTAAACTTCATGCAGACGTTTAAGACAACATACAATGAAGTTCTGTTGACATGGATTGCAACTCGCTTGAAAATCAGATGATAAAAGCATTGTACTCTTCACTGAACAAATGCGAGCCGTTTTCGTGTGTGAAATCGGTTCCGAGGAAATGATCGGATAACGTACAGAGAGCGTATTTGCAGTCACTCTGTCGGATGGCTATCGATACGCAATGGTTGTCATTCCCGTACGAAATCATCAGGATAGGTATGTCGTGCAGCAATTCGATGATACGGCTGCTTGCATCCGAATCTCCCCAGTTCAGTTTTCCAAGTATGCTAATAGTGGCAATGTTGTTTTCTGTGATTAATTCGGCAAATCCGGCCAGCTCACGGCGAAGCAGGCTCAGGGTTTCGTTATCTGTTTCTATCGCCATCGAAATGTTGGTGCTGGAGGATGTCATCAGATAAATGGATACCTTGTACTTCGCAAAGACAGAAAGTGTTTTCTCCAGAAAGCGGAAGGAAGAAACACTTCCCGATGAGTGCAGTCGGATGTAGGTGATGTGTTTTCGGGCTGTGATGGCTTTTACGGTATGCGTTTCTTCTTGTATCTCACTGACGAGGCGAATGATGCGGCCTTGTCCGTTTATCAGACGGATGTTAATCTGATATTGATGGGCAAGCGAGAGGCTGCGGGGCGATACCAGACGAACACCGGCATTGATGAGGCTCTCGGCTTCTTCGAAGGAGAACATGGTGCCGTTGTTTTCTTCCGGCTTTTTGTTGTCGTTCGGGATGTATATTTCTTTTGCCTGTGTCCGTTGTACGAGTTCTTGAGCACGGAAAGCGATAGCCAGATATACGGCATAAGCGCAACTGTCGCCTTTGGCGATATATTCTACTTCACCGTAAGCATTCTGGCATACAAGCGACTGGGTGACATAGACTGCGGCTTGTGCTGTTTGCGAGAAAGCTTGTGCCTGCTGGCAGATTGTTTCTAAATCAGGTTTTCCGTCGGCATCCAGGTGCATCAGTGTGGCAGCATCTGCTACAGTGGCATCGATGTGCTGGCTTTTTAAATAGGCGGCTATCAGTGCAGACGAAATGTATTCTCCCGAAATGAGTAATCTGCGTTCGTCGGACTGGCCGAACGTATTGTTTGCCAGTTGCCGGATATGTTGGAAGTTGGATGTGATCTGTGTTTGGGCAAACTCAAAGGCAGGACCATGATCGGGCAGGAATCCGGAAACAGTTTCCATGCAGCGTTTTTCCAGATGCAGGATGGCTTGTGAAGCCTTTTCCTCTTCGGCACGGAACAGATGGATGGAAATATCTTGCAGGCTGCGTTTAATCCAGTCGAAAGCAGGAACGATAACGAGGAGAGGAGCTTCCTTGCAGATGACATCGGCGAGTTGCAGGATGTCTTCGGGAGCTGTTACTGTTTCTAAATTGCAGACTTTCATTTCTTTTCTTTTACGTTAAGTGTTTGGTAATCTATGCCTTTTGTTTACCTTTTCTGTCTTTGTTTGTACAGTCGTTTTGTAACGAGGCGTAAAGATACATATTTTTATGAAATCATATTCCTTTCCTAAACTTTTGTGTGAAGGAGAATTAAAATAAAGGGAAACGGTTTGAAGAAGGCTTAAAAATGCCTTGCCGTAATGAGTTTATCCGATTTTTTAAGTCGTCTTTCGGTTTTTTCTCTATATTTGCAACCGTCTGAATGAAACTATATGCACGAAAACACATTACATAGCCAGAGAAAATCGATCCGTTTCCGCCGCTGGAGCCGGAAAAATTATGCTGCGTTCGGGAGTCTGCACCGGCATGTGACGATTGGAAGGGTATGTAAGGGAATTGCTGATTCATCGTTGGATAAGGCAAGACATATTGTGCCAGTAGCCGGTAACGGGCAGCGTGTATATGCCATGGACGGCATCAGGGAGCAGGATGCTTCGCAGCAGGATATAGGGATTCCTTTGGGATGTGTCATGCTGCTTCTGATGGGACAACCTGTGGTTGTTGAACCGACGGGTAGTGAGGTCGCTTGTATTAAAAAGATTCAGAATAATTGTCATTTATCGAAACGGAATGGCGAAAGGATTCGTGTGCTATCTTGGTTATAGATGCACTCGGGGTACTTTCGCCATTCCGCTTTTTTATGTATACAAAAAATAGATTATGATTGAAAAATTAGAAAAGAAAGTTGACGATGGTCTTGCACTGACGCAGGAAGAGGCGCTTTGGCTGGCGGAGAAAGCTCCTTTGGATGAATTGTGTGAAGCGGCTCATCGGATTACGATGAAATATGCTTCGCATAAGTTTGATATGTGTTCCATCATCAATGCCAAGTCGGGACGCTGTTCCGAGGACTGCAAGTGGTGTGCCCAGTCGGCACATTATGCAACGGGTGTTGAGGTATACGGACTGGTCTCGCAGGAAGAATGTCTGCGTCATGCAAAGGCGAACGAAGAACAGGGAGTTTCTCGCTTCTCGCTGGTGACGAGTGGACGGAAACCTTCCAATAAGGAAATAGAGGCTTTGTGCCAGCATTTTGCATACTTGAAAGAGCACTCGGACATACATCTTTGCGCTTCGCTGGGACTGGCTACCGAAGAACAGCTTGCGTTGCTGCATGAAGCAGGGGTAGTCCGTTATCATTGTAACCTGGAAACAGCTCCTTCTCATTTCGCCAATCTCTGTTCTACTCATACACAGGAAGAGAAACTGGCTACCATACAGGCTGCCCGTCGTACGGGAATGGATGTGTGTTGCGGTGGAATTATCGGAATGGGGGAAACCATGCAGCAGCGTGTGGAGTTTGCCTTTACCCTGAAATCGCTGGATATTCAGTCTATTCCGCTCAACTTGTTGCAGCCGATAAAAGGTACTCCGCTGGAAACAGAGCCTGCGCTCTCGGAAGAAGAGGTCTTGCGTACGGTAGCCATGTTCCGTTTTGTCAATCCTTCGGCTTATCTTCGCTTTGCGGGAGGACGTTCACAACTGAGTGACGAGGCGGTACGTAAGGCGATGTATATCGGAGTAAACTCGGCTATTGTGGGAGATTTGCTGACAACGCTGGGCTCGAAAGTAGCAGAAGATAAAAAACGAATAAAGGAGGTGGGCTATGAATTATGAACAATGTGTTGATAACTTCGACAGGGAGCATTTGTGGCATCCCTATACGTCGACCATTAACCCGTTGCCTACGTATAAGGTGAAACGGGCAAAAGGGTGTATCATTACGCTGGAAGATGGTACGGAGCTGGTAGACGGTATGTCGTCGTGGTGGTGTGCCGTACATGGATATAATCATCCGGTATTGAATCGGGCGATTGAAGAGCAGTTGAAAAACATGTCGCATGTGATGTTTGGAGGACTGACGCACGAGCCTGCCATCGCATTGGGAAAGTTGCTTCTGAAGATTGTTCCACCTTCCATGCAGAAGATTTTTTATGCCGACAGTGGTTCGGTGGCTGTGGAGGTCGCACTGAAGATGGCGGTGCAGTATCAGTTTGCTGCGGGAAAGCCTGAAAAGAACAATTTTGTGACGATCCGTTCCGGTTATCATGGAGATACGTGGAATGCGATGTCGGTGTGCGATCCGGTGACGGGCATGCATAGTTTGTTTGGTCCGGCACTTCCGGTACGTTATTTTGTGCCTGCGCCTCAGTGCCGTTTCGGTGCCGAATGGGATGAGAAGGATATTCTTCCACTGAAGGAAACAATCGAAAAGCATCATCAGACGCTTGCCGGACTGATACTTGAACCGATTGTTCAGGGAGCTGGTGGTATGCGTTTTTATCATCCGCAGTATCTGCGTGAGGCGGCTAAGTTGTGCCGCGAATATGGTTTGCTGCTTATCTTCGACGAGATTGCTACGGGTTTCGGACGTACCGGAAAACTGTTTGCCTGGGAACATGCTGGAGTAGAACCCGATATCATGTGTATCGGTAAGGCGCTGACCGGAGGGTATATGACTTTCTCGGCCGTGCTGACTTCCGATAAAGTGGCGGACTGTATTTCTTCGCACGAGCCGCATGCTTTTATGCACGGACCTACTTTTATGGGAAATCCGCTTGCCTGTGCGGTGGCTTGCGCTTCTGTCAATCTGCTCTTGTCCAGTGGATGGGAAGAGAAGGTGAAACGCATTGAGTCGCAACTGCGGGAGGAACTGCTTCCGGCTGCCGAACTGCCTCAGGTGGCAGACGTGCGTGTGCTGGGAGCTATCGGAGTCATCGAGATGAAGAATCCGGTGGATATGGCATGGATGCAGCGCCGGTTTGTGGAAGAAGGTATCTGGGTGCGTCCGTTCGGACGGCTGGTATATATCATGCCTCCGTTTATTATCAGCAAGGAGGAACTGACGAAGCTGACTTCCGGCTTGCTGAAGATTGTAAGAGAAATAACCTGTTAAATAAAAAAAGGAAAGGAATGGAAACGATGGTTTCATCGGATAATTTATATAGCCGGACGCTCGATGCGCTGGAGGAAGCGGGCAATCTGCGGACGCTGTCGCAGGCAGAACATCAAGGAAAATGGATTTGGAAGGAAGGCAAGCGCATGCTGAATCTTTCTTCGAATGACTATCTGGGACTGGCTGCCGACACTGCGCTGCGTGATGAGTTTATGCGGACGCTTTCGGAACGTGATTTTCTGTTCTCGTCGTCGTCGTCGCGCCTGCTGACCGGTAACTTTACCGTATACGATGAGTTGGAACAGATGCTTGCCGAGATGTTCGGAGCAAGTGGTGCGCTGGTCTTTTCGAGCGGTTATCACATGAATACGGGAATACTTCCCGCCGTGGCTGATGCGCATACACTGATTCTGGCAGACAAGCTGGTACATGCCAGTCTGATTGACGGAATCCGGCTGTCGGCTGCACGGTGCATCCGTTATCGTCATCAGGATTACGGGCAACTGGAGGCTTTGCTTGCCAAGAGTTATAAGGATTACGAACGGATTATTATCGTAACGGAGAGTGTTTTCAGTATGGATGGAGATGTGGCTCCTCTCGACCGGCTGGTGGACTTGAAAAAGCGTTATCCCGGTGTGATGCTGTATGTGGATGAGGCTCACGGTATCGGTGTACGTGGCAAAAACGGACTGGGTGTGGCCGAGGAACAGGGATGTCTGAAGGATATCGACTTCCTGTGTGGTACGTTTGGCAAGGCGTTGGCTTCGGTCGGAGCGTATGTGGTGTGCAGTGAGGTGATGCGCTCGTTTCTGGTTAACCGGATGCGGACATTTATCTTTACGACAGCACTTCCTCCGCTGAATGTGGCATGGACAAAGTTTATCCTGTCGCGCTTGGAAGGCTGGAATGACCGTCGGGAACGGCTGGCAAAGGCGGCTCTTCGGGTGCAGGAGGCTGTCCGGGCTTCAGGGCATGAGTGTCCTTCCTCAAGTCATATTGTTCCCTTTATTGTGGGAGAGAGCAGCAAGACTATCCTGAAAGCAGAAGACATGCAGCGGAAAGGATTTTATGTGTTGCCGGTTCGTCCGCCTACGGTTCCCGAAGGAACTTCCCGCTTGCGTATTTCGCTGACGGCAGCTATTACGGAAGAGGAAGTGGACAGCTTATGCCGTGAATTGTAAAGATTATGAACGTTTAAAAAACATCGGCGCAAATGTATGGAAACGTCGGCACGTTTTACTGAAAACGTCGGCGTGTTTTTCTAAAATGTCAGCACGTTTTAATACATGTGTGTCGAATGACTGAATATGAAGCAAGTATTTATAAAAAAAGAGGGTAATCCGCGCTTGCTGCTCTTCTTTGCAGGGTGGGGAAGTGACGAGAATTTATTTCACCGTCCGGTAGCAGAAGGGTACGACTATCTGCTTTGTTTTGATTACCGTACGCTGGACTTCGATTATTCTTTGTTGGATGGCTATCGTGAAATCAGGCTGCTTGCCTGGTCGATGGGGGTATGGGTAGCCGGGCAGATTCTTTCGGGACGTACCTGTCCTTGGAAGATGAAACTGGCTGTCAACGGTACATCTTTCCCGATAGATGATCAGCGGGGGATTGCGGAAGCGGTTTTTCACGGTACGCTGGAGATTTTTTCGGATGCTACGCTGGCACGTTTTCGCCGGAGGATATGTGGCGGTGCGGGACAGGTGAAGGAGTTTCTTTCGCATCAGCCGTACCGTACGACGGAGGAACTAAGAGCGGAACTGGCAGCTTTGGAGCATGAGGTCGGAAAGGCTCAGCCTGTGACTTTAGTATGGGACAAGGCTATCATCGGCTTGTGCGACAAGATTTTTATTCCAGCGAATCAGCGTGCCGCTTGGACAGGTACGGAAGTGATGGAGGTGGAAGCGGAACATTATGACACGGTGCTGTTCGACCGTCTGCTGGAAGGAAAGGGGGACGAATGGACAAGACATTGATTCGCCGCCGTTTTGCCAAGGCTGTGAGCAGCTATTCCATACGGGCGGATGTACAGCGGCAGATTGCTTACCACATGGTTGATGCGATAGGCAAGTATATCCCTTCGGGGGGACGGCGTAATGTGCTGGAGATTGGCTGCGGAACGGGTATGTTTACTCGTGCTTTTCTGCATCGTGCTACTCCCGAACATTTGTTGTTGAACGATTTGTGTCCCGAGGTGGAACCGTATCTCACTGACTTACTTGCTAATAAGAGGATCCGCTTTGCTGCATCCGATGCGGAGGCGTTGAATTTCCCGTCGGGGCAGAATCTGATTGTGTCGTGCTCTGCCATTCAGTGGTTCGATCAGCCGGAAAAGTTTCTGGCTGGCTGTCGCAGGCTTCTGACGGCTGATGGCTATCTGGCTTTCAGTACGTTTGGCCCTCAGAATGTAAAGGAGGTAGTATCGCTTACTTCGGATACACTTCCTTATCGTTCGCTGGCGGAACTGACAAAGGTTTTGTCGACTGAATACCAGATTGTGTATAGTCGGGAGGAAAAGCTGAAATTGTCGTTTGCTTCGCCGCTGGATGTACTGAAGCATCTGAAGGAAACGGGGGTGACGGGCATACGTCAGCAAAGCTGGACGAGGGGAGAACTAAACGATTTCTGCCGCCGTTATAAAGAGCTGTATACGGCTTCCGATGGAACTGTTCCGTTGACTTATCATCCTATTTATATGATTTGTAAAAAGTAAAATGTAATAATATGAAAGACAATGTTTTTTTTGTGAGCGGCATTGATACCAATGTCGGAAAGAGTTATGCTACTGGTTATCTGGCTAAGACATGGAACGAACAAGGCGTGCGTACGATTACGCAGAAATTTATTCAGACAGGAAATGTCGGTATGTCGGAGGATATTGAACTGCACCGCAAGATTATGGGAACTGGTTTGCTGCCAGAAGATGAGAGTGGACTGACTATGCCCGAAATATTTACTTATCCCTGCTCGCCTCATCTGGCAGCCGAAATAGATCATCGTCCGATTGATTTCGACAAGATAGAAAAGGCTACCCGCCAGTTGAGTGAAACCTATGATGCAGTTTTGCTGGAAGGAGCAGGCGGACTGATGGTTCCGCTTACTCGCGACTTGCTGACAATCGATTATGTGGCGCAGAAAAACTATCCGTTGATTTTTGTAACTTCGGGGAAACTGGGAAGCATCAACCATACTTTGCTGAGTCTGGAGGCTGTTACCCGTCGGGGTATTCGTCTGCACACCGTGGCTTATAATCTTTTCCCGGAAGAAGATGATGATATTATCCGTCGGGATACAGAAGCCTATATCCGTGACTTGCTGGCAAAGGAATATCCGGAAACTCATTTCGTGGTTATCCCGAAATTATAACTATAGGCACAAATACTTTAAATGGAGAAATCTCCTGCCTTGGTTCATGCTAATTACATGACTGAGGCAGGAGATTTTTATTTAGTAACTTACAGATACAAATAAGGCTGTTTCATCTTTTATATTGAAACAGCCCCTTTCATCTTTTTCCTGGGTGGACCTGGAGGGGATCGAACCCTCGTCCAAACAAGGAAGCCATATGCTTTCTACATGCTTATCTCTGCCTTCGGTTTTCGTGCATAAGCAAGACCAGAGCCACCCACTTATACCTTAGTCCCTAAAATTTCATTTCAACCTCGGAACCCGATTGAAACTATTCCCGAATTTGCTGTGCCGCTTGACCAAACGCTTCGGAACAAGAGCTTTTGAGCGACATCTCGTTTCCATCACTGTGACGGAAATAAAGCTAATCTACTATTCTTCGATTAAGCAGCGAGAGCATAATTTTCGTTGCCAGATAATTGTTCAGTAACTGAGATTATAGTGCAAATCACTGACGCACTGCATGCTTACATACCACATTTCTCGCTGTCAAATCCAGTCAAGCCCAAGCATGTGATAATTATTGTGCACAAAGATAGGAAATATTTGTGAATTCGCCAAAATATAATGGATTTTAGCTATTTTTGGTGACTTTAATGAATTAATTAAACGATAAAGAATATGAAATTAGTAGGTGTATGTATGGCTGCTATGATTTTGGCGGGAAGCAGTTGCACGGGAAATGCCAACCGTACGAAAACTGTAACCGGGAATACGGATTCGTTATATTTGCTGGTAGGTAGTTATGCTCGGGCTCAGGAGGAGGGCATTCGTGTATATGTATTTAACCAGGAAACAGGAAAAGGAACGTATCGGAGTGGTATATCTGGTATCTCAAATCCTTCTTTTCTTACTCCGTTGGCCGACGGTAGCCGGGTATATGCGGTAGGAGAGGATGAAGGGGTTTCTTCTACTGCCAATGCGTTGTCGTTCGATCGGGCGAAAGGAACGCTTTCACTGATCAACTCTCAACCGACTAATGGAGGTGCACCTTGTAATATTACGCTGAGCCCAAAGGAAGATTATGTATTGACAGCCAATTATATGGGTGGTAGTATAACGGTATTTCCTTTAGGTAATCGTGGGGAGCTACTGGCGGGTGATACCTTGACTTTTACGGGTAGTGGACCGGATAAGGAGCGACAGGCTCAGCCCCATCTCCATAGTGTGCTTTTTACACCGGACAATCGTTTGTTGCTGGCGAATGATTTGGGAACCGACTGTATTCATGTATTTCCCGTAAATAATAAGAAGAATGGGAACTTGTTGAATCGTACAGAATCTTATGACGTGCGATTGGCTCCGGGAGCCGGACCACGACATACGTGCTTTGCACCGGACGGAAAGCATGCTTACCTCATTACGGAACTTTCGGGTGATGTTATCGTGCTCTCGTACGATGAAATGAAGCTGGATACTATTCAGACTATCAAAGCTGATACACTTGCAGCCCGTGGTAGTGCGGATATTCATATTTCACCAGACGGTGACTTTGTCTATGCTTCTAATCGTTTGAAAGGAGATGGTATTGCCATTTTCTCAGTCAGTTCGGAAGATGGTACGCTGGAAAAGGTAGGTTATCAGCCTACAGGAGTTCATCCACGTAACTTTGTCATTACGCCAAATGGTAAATATTTACTCGTCGCTTGTCGAGATACGAATGAAATTCAGGTATTTGCACGTGATGCGGAAACTGGATTGCTGAAAGATACTGGTGAGAAAATTGAAATGTCGAAGCCGGTTTGTCTGAAGTTTGTTCCGATGGAGTGATAGTAATCCTCATCCGAAATTTGTTTTTACGGCATAAAAGAGGCTTGTCGTTCCTCCGAAACGGAGTTTGACAAGCCTCTTTTTTATCATATCAGATCTTACATCCCGTTACTTATTTACTTTTTGTCTGTCATCTGGTAAACCAGTGTACCACCTTTCATAATATCGGCATGTGAAATGAAGTTCTTGGTATACGGCTCACCGTTCAACGTAATACTCTTTACATACTTGTTGGCTTCAGAAAGTCCTTCTGCCTTGATGGTAAAGGTCTTTCCGTCTGTCAGGTGAAGTACGAATTCTGGCATCTGAGGAGCTCCAAACACATATTCACCGCTTACGGGATTGACCGGGTAGAATCCCATGGCAGAGAACATATACCATGCTGACATTTGTCCGCAGTCATCGTTACCACATAATCCGTTCGGTTTGGGGGAATATTGTGTGTCGAAGATTTCGCGAATCAGTTCTTGGGTACGTTCAGGGCGTCCGGCAAGGGCATACAGATAAGTTACATGATGGCTGGGTTCATTACCATGTGCATATTGTCCGATCAGTCCGGTCACATCGGCCTGAGTTGTTTCCAACTTCAATGTAAATACTGAATCCAACTTGTTGAGGAATGCTTCTTCTCCACCAAACAAAGCTATTAATCCCGGTACATCATGTTGTACATGCCAAGTATATTGCCATGCATTTCCTTCGGTATAGTCACCGCCTACGCTTTCAGAATGTCCTATCTGACTGGGGTTGAACGGAGTTTTCCAGGTTCCGTCTGATTTCTTGGGGCGCATGAACTTCGTACTTGGGTCGAACAGGTTTTTGTAGAAATCTGCCCGACGTGAGAAATATGCAGCATCTTCTGATTTTCCCATACGTTTGGCCATGTCGGCTGCTGCATAGTCGTCGTATACGCTTTCCAAAGTAGATGAAACAGATTCAGCCTCGGTCAGGTCGGTCGGGAAATACCCGTATTTCATATAGTTTTCCCAGTTTGATTTTAACGGATGCGATACGGTTTGAGTACGTTTAATTGCATTAAATGCACGTTCTGCATCAAATCCTCGGAATCCTTTGGCATAAGCTTCAGCAACGACAGAAACTCCATGGTTGGCTACCATGCAGAAGTTTTCCTTGCCCCACAGTCCCCAGATCGGGAGATATCCTTGTACTTCGGCCTGATCTACCAGCGAGTTGATAAATCCGTCTACACGTTCAGGAACCATCAGCGTATAAAACGGGTGAGCAGCACGATAAGTGTCCCATAAAGAGAAGGTAGAATAGAATTTACCCCCTGTAGCTTTTACTACAGAATCGGCTGCATTGCGATAACGTCCGTCAACGTCTGATATTTCGTTCGGCTGAATCAGCGCATGATAGAAGCTGGTGTAGAAGTTTGTTTTTTCTTCGTCTGTACCTTCCACTTCAATGCGACTCAGGTAACTGTTCCAGTCGGCTTTAGCCGCTGTTCGTACCCCTTCGAAATCCCATCCGGGAACTTCAGCAGCCATATTGGCCTTGGCTCCTTCTACTCCGGTGGTGGAGAGCGCTACTTTCATCAGCACTTCTTCTCCCGGCAGGAGATTGAAGCTTGCAACGATTCGTTTGCCTTTTTCGACTTCTGCCATAGGAAGCTCAAAATGATCGATGACCGGACGGCTGAACTGCATGACAAAATAGTAATCCTGATCAACCCATACTTTGTTGTTTACATGACCGGTAAGTGTGCTGTCGTTTTCCCAAGTAACTTCACAACTGTTAACTTGAGTATGGTATTGTTTTTCGTTCCATACCGGTCCATGCTGTAAATCGATTAATATGGAAGCAGAATCTGCTTTCTCATACGTATACCGATGCAGGGCTGTATGTGTTGTGGCAGTCAGTTCAGCCTTTACGTTTGCTTGATCGAGTGTAACGGTATAATAACCGGGAGTAGCGCTTTCAGTATTTTTTTGAAAACTGCTTCGGTAAGCATCCCAGGCCCGGTGACGCTGCCCCGTAAAAGGCATCACCAAAATATCACCCAGGTCCATACATCCGGTTCCGTTCAGGTGAGTCTGAGTGAATCCCCAAATGATAGAATCGGCGTACATGTATTCGGAGCAATATCTCCATCCTACAGCGCCTGTTACAGGACTGGTTTGTATCATTCCAAAAGGACGGCAGGCCCCCGGAAACGTATGTCCGTTGTCAGCAGCTCCAATGAAAGGATCAACATATTGTGTATAATCGGTTTGTAATGTTTCTTGCTTGGCTGTACTGCAACTGTAAAATGCGCTTCCCAGTGCCAGGGTATATAAGAATACAGAAAGTTTTTTCATGAATCAGGTTAATAAAAGAGTGTGGAAAACAAGTATATTACCATAGAGAATATACCAGAAGAATTAGTCTTCTGTAACCTCTATGGTAATATCGGGAATACTAATTATCGTTTGGAATAACGATATCTATTTTATACATAAGTTTCGAGGAACTTAACATGACCATTTGGAACTACTTCCAGTGTCTTGGTTGTAGCGGGGAACAAGACTGATTCTCCTGCCTGCATGTTGATGGTATTTCCTTCATTGTCGGTTACAGTGCAAGCACCTTCCATGCAGATATAAATAACGAATGAATCCAGTTCTGTATAATCCATGCTCATCTGTTCTGTCAAATCGTATACAGAAGTAGTAAAGTAAGGACAGGTTACCAGTTCTACCGGTTCATTCTGTTTAGGAGTATAATGAGTACGATAGTCTTCCGATACAGTATAGTCGATTGCATCTTTTGACAACTCAGTATGCAATTCACGAGTATTTCCGTTTTTATCTTTGCGGTTGAAGTCGTAGATGCGGTATGTAATGTTTGAAGTCTGCTGGATTTCTGCGATGAAACAGCCTGCTCCGATACTGTGAATACGTCCTGCCGGCAAGAAGAAAACATCACCCGGTTGTACTGCATAGTCGGAAAGTGCATCGCAGATTGTATTGTCGGCAATCATTGCAGCATACTGGTCGGGAGTGATTTGTTTGCTCAAACCAGAACGTAAGTGTGCTTTTCCTCCATCATTGCCTATTACATACCACATTTCAGTTTTTCCCATCGAATTGTGACGTTTCATAGCCAATTCATCATTCGGGTGAACCTGAATAGACAAGTCCTGCTGTGCATCAATAAATTTTATCAGCAAAGGGAATTTACCGTTGAAGCGTTTGTAGTTGGTTTCACCTACCAGAGCACCTTTGTATTCGCTTACCATTTGTGTAAGGTTCTTACCTGCATCAACTCCGTCGGCAACTATTGATTCATCACCCGGAACATCTGATATTTCCCAGCTTTCACCAACTTGTGCTTGCTGGCAATTTAAATGTTTGAACGGAATAATTTTTTCTCCTCCCCAAATAGTGGATTTTAAGATTGGTTTAAATTTTAAAGGGTACATAAGTGTTATAATTAGGTTTACAATTGTAGGCAAATGTAACAAAAACTCGTGATAGTTCAATGAATATTTTGCTTATTCTGGAGAAGCTCTTATGAGGCGCTTGGAGTTTTATATTTTTCTATGGTACTTTTGCAGTTGATTGGTTATGCAAGGATAAACTATCTTGAGAGAACTTTCGTATATTTCTTTTACATCTGTTCTGTCCAATTGCTTCAGGGACCTCGTTGGTCATTGTAATAAAAAAGAAGGTGTGTCAAAAAGCACACCTTCTTTTTTAGCACAAAGCCCCGACTTTCACAAGCTGGGGCTTTGTTATTACCTAAAGATTTTGTATCTTTA
>NZ_DBMACV010000074.1:0-17058 GCF_057861905.1 Phocaeicola sp.
TGCTTAAAGATACAAAATCTTTAGGTAATAACAAAGCCCCAGCTTGTGAAAGTCGGGGCTTTGTGCTAAAAAAGAAGGTGTGCTTTTTGACACACCTTCCTATTATTCAAAAAAATATTTTAAAAAACGCATTATGCTTCTGCGCCTTCTGTATCTTTCATCTTATGTCCCATTGTCAGATAAGCAACCGGAGCTGCAACGAACAATGAAGACAATGTACCAACAACAACACCCAGAATCATTGCGAAAGCAAAGCTACGGATACTGTCACCACCCAGGATAATGATACTTAACAATACAATCAATGTACTAAATGAAGTATTGATAGTACGAGCCAAAGTAGTGTTCAATGAATCGTTGAACAGTTTTGCACGGTCACGTTTCGGATACAGGTGGAAGAACTCACGCACACGGTCGAAGATAACCACCTTATCGTTGATTGAATAACCGATGGCCGTCAAGATTGCACCGATAAACGTCTGGTCGATTTCCAATGAGAACGGTAAAATACCATACCAAAGAGAATACATACCGATAATCAATACAGTATCGACAACCAATGCCACTGTAGCACCCACACTGTAGGCAATGTTACGGAAACGGATCAAGATATACAAACCGATTGCAATCAGTGCCAAAACAACTGACCAGACAGCTGAAGTCTTGATATCATCAGCGATACTTGGACCAACTTTCTGTGAGCTGATGATTGAACCACCTACACGGTTATCGCGGTCGATAAAGATTTCAAGAGTAGTTCCTTTACCCAGCAGGTTACCTTCCTTCAAGGCATTGTACAAGAACTCTTCGATT
Organism: Phocaeicola sp.; assembly: GCF_057861905.1. Classification (NCBI taxonomy): domain Bacteria; kingdom Pseudomonadati; phylum Bacteroidota; class Bacteroidia; order Bacteroidales; family Bacteroidaceae; genus Phocaeicola; species Phocaeicola sp. The sequence continues at coordinate 814 of NZ_DBMACV010000074.1, forward strand.
TCAGCATCGATTGTAGGAGAATCTTCTTCGATACGATAGTTGGTTGTTACACGGATAGTCTTACCATCTGTACCCAATGCGATAGCCTGTACGTTCGCATCACCAACTTTAGGCTGAAGCAAATCACGTACGGTTTCCGGCTGTACCGGCTGTTCGAACTGTACCACGAAGTTACGTCCACCAGTAAAGTCAATACTCTGTGCCAAGCCACGAACGAAGAACGAAATGATACATATAACGATTACAGCGCCCCAAATCATGAAAGAACGTTTAGTAACACCCATAAAGTTATAATGTACATTCTGCATCAGGTTCTTCGAAATACTTGTAGTAAAGGTCAAGTTCAACCACTTGTCTTTATTCATATAGTGTTCGTAAACCAAACGAGTCAAGAATACGGCAGTAAAGAACGAGCAGAGGATACCGATAATCAATGTAGTGGCAAAACCACGGATAGGACCTGTACCAAAGTTAAACAGGATAATACCTGTGATAATAGATGTCAAGTTAGAGTCGAAGATAGCAGAGAACGCATTCGAGTAACCTTCAGACAATGCCTGCTTAGTACCCTTACCAGCTCTCAACTCTTCCTTTGTACGTTCATAAATCAACACGTTCGCATCCACTGCCATACCCAGTGACAATACCATACCGGCAATACCAGACATGGTCAATGCGGCCTGGAAAGAGGAGAGAATACCCAACGTAAAGAAGAAGTTGACGAACAATGCGCAGTTAGCAATCATACCCGGAATAAATCCATACATCACGCACATGTAAATCATCAGGACAACCAGTGCGACGATAAACGAAACAATACCCTGGTTGATAGATTCCTGACCCAGTGACGGACCTACGATATCTTCCTGAACGATGCGTGCCGGCGCCGGCATCTTACCAGATTCCAACACGTTAGCCAAGTCTTTGGTCTGTTCCGGAGTAAAGCTACCAGAAATTTCAGACTGTCCACCTGTGATTTCACTATTTACACGCGGAGCACTATATACATATCCATCCAATGCAATAGCAATAGACTTACCAATATTCTGCTTAGTCAAAGTAGCCCAACGACGAGCACCTTCAGTATTCATTGACATGCTTACACAAGGCTTGTTGTACTGGTCGTAAGAGTCTTTTGCATCAGTTACGACATCACCTTCCAACGGAGCACGTCCGTTACGTTCTGTTGACTTGATAGCATACAATTCAAAAATACGTCCACTCTTATCAAAATCAGCAGCAGCAACACCCCACATCAACTTTAAGTCACGAGGCATCTGCTTCTGTATTTCCGGCATATTCAGAATACGATTAACTTCTGCTGTATCATTACGGTCTGCATAAGCAACAACCGCACCTACACCATTCTGATTCAACTGAAGAACAGAAAGCAACGGATGTTCTTTCTTAACTTGTTCTATATTAGCAGTAGCCGTTGTAGTACTTTCACCTTTCAAAGCTGCAGCCAGGCTATCTTTTGCTGAAACAGCAGGCTGAGCAGTAGCAACCGTATCTGTCTTTACAGAATCAGTAGCTGTAGCATTCAGCAATTCACGTGCACGACTGTCGGCCGAAGCCAATACCGGAACAATTTCCTTAGCTTCAAAGGTTTCCCAGAATTCAAGGTTAGCAGAACCCTGAAGCAATTTTCTTACACGTTCAGGTTCTTTGATACCCGGCAGTTCCACCATGATACGTCCCATTTTACCTTCCAATGTCTGGATATTAGGCTGAGCTACACCAAAACGGTCGATACGAGTACGCAAGACATTATAAGAATTGTCTACCGCAGCTTTTACTTCCTCGCGCAGTACTGCTTCTACTTCTGCATCTGTGCTACGTGTAGTCACTTTATCTTTTAATTGCTGAGTTGCGAATAGCTCTGCGAGACTGGCATTAGGAGCCAGCTTCTTGTATTCACGAACGAAAATTGTGATGAAATCATCCTGACTGGTAACTTGTTGTTTAGCAGCCTCAGCCAAAGCCTTGTTGAATGCTTCATCAGTCTTGTTGTCAGCCAAAGCTTTTACAACATCTGGTACTGAAACTTCCAAAATGACATTCATACCGCCTTTCAGGTCAAGTCCCAATCCGATTTCCATCTCACGACACTGTTTCAGCGTATAACTGCCCAACCATACCTTTTCATTCTGTACTGAATCAAGGTAGTGAGTTTCCCCTTTCGGATCCTCTGCCGCCTTTTTCATATGATAGCGGGTTACAAAAGAGAACGAAAGATAGAACACACATACAAGGGTCAGCAATATCGCAAAAACCTTTACGAATCCTTTGTTTTGCATGTTACTTTAATTTATATATTTACTTTTTAATTAATATACGTTTATTCAAGGTTGCAAATATAGTTTTTTTTTCATTCACAAAGGGAAAGGTTTCTAAATATTTAAGTTTTAAAGCGTAAAAAACAACTATTTGTCGCATTTATATCGACTGAGAAATTTGGTTTACCGCTGTTTACCAAACGACTAAAAGGAGTATCTTTACAAGAAATCTTTACTTTATAAGGAATAGGCACAAAAAAATCCGAGAAGTTTATTCCCGGATTTCCATTATTCTTTTTTTTCCAACAGGCACCATACCGGATAATGGTCGGATGCCTTGATAGAACGATCAACTTTACATTTCAAGACGCGAAAACCATCGCTGGCAAATATATGGTCGATACGAAAATAGAAATGATTCTCGTTATACGTAAACCCAGGGCCTGAAGCCGCTTCCGCATACACATCATTCAACCCTTGTCCGATTACTCGATGAGCATAAGAAATAGGAGAATCATTAAAATCACCACAAACCAGCATATAACGAGTACGATTGCCGGCTATAGCGTGAGCTACAGAATCGGCTTGAGGTGCACGTATAGACACAGCTTCAGCTAATTTATGCAACAAATATCGTCCGCCATTTTTTACGTTTTCTTCACGTGGAGACTTCAATATATCATTATATACAACTTTATCATGAGCATCAAGCTTATTAGATTCAAGATGGTTATTTAGCAGGAGTAAAGTATCTTTTCCTAATTTCAAACGATATAATACACTCCCGTTAAATTTACTCGAATAATCCAAGCACTGTGCCGATAAAATAGGATAACGAGAATAACATGATAGCCCACTTCCTCCCTTAACCCGTACCATTCTATGATAAGGATAAGTAGCCAAAGCCCGATCAATTTCTTTTTGATTTACTTTCCAATTAGATGCAAATTCTTGCAAACAAATAATATCCGCATCACTCTCCTTAAGATAATTAAGAACAGGATTTCCTTGCTCTTTATCGTAATCTTTACCAGAAGCAATATCTCTCGTATTGTAAGTCAGCAACTTGATAACCTCCCCACCTTCCGGTTCTTTTTCGGTACCTAACGGACAATAAGTCCATACACTATCCCAGCCAATGATAAATACCAGTAAAGGAAATAGCGCATACTGCCACTTGATGCAAATCCAAGCTAAAAGACAAAGAAAGTTTGCAAGCAACAGAAAAGGAAAAAACAAGCCTGCACATGCCCATAATGGATGTCTGACCGGAGAAATATATGGACTGTAGGCACTTATCAGGAAACCAATGGCAACCAGTATGTTTAAGGTAAACAATACCCACCGAATCAAACTTCCAACTCTTTTCATATTCGTAATTATTTAATATTACCCTTACTTACATGCGCACGCTACCGCAGATGCAAGAATTGTCACTCTTATTTTTTACTTGCATCAAACAGACTTTTCTTTTCTGCATCCGTCAAACTATTATAGCCTGATTTACGAAGCTTATCCAAAATACGGTCTATCTCTTCTGTACGCTCTTTTTTTCTTGCATTGAAATCATAGTCTTTCTGCTTATCACTATAATGCACTTTCATCTTGGGCTTTCGAGATGAGGACTTCCAACTGCCCGAAAAGAAATCAAGCACCTTGTTTATCCACTTGGTAGCATCATGACCTTTTTGTAATCCAGCCGCAAACCACCAACCCGCCAAAGCACCTCCCAGATGAGCAATATGTCCGCCGGCGTTTCCTGAAGTCATGAACAGCAAATCCAACAGCAACATAAATATAGCGACATGCTTCAATTTCACCGTTCCGATAAACATCAGCTGAATGGGATAATTGGGCTCACGTACTCCCACCGCTATCACAATGGCAAGCACAGATGCCGAAGCTCCTAACAAATAAGAAGAATATACCGCATCTGCAAAATAAGGAAACAGATTGTATGCAACCATATAGGCCAAACCACCAACGATGCCTCCCAGCACATATAATCCCCGCAAATGCTTCGCAGAAAAGAATTGTAAGAACAAACGGCCAAACCAGTACAGCCATAGCATATTGAATAAAATATGCAATACGCCAGCATGCATAAACATATAGGTAAACAACGACCAAGGCTGCCGGAGGAATCGCTCCCACCAAGCAGGAAACTCCAGGTAATTAGTCCATAACCCAACCGGCTGATTGAACAAGGTTAACGCAATGTTTACCAGTGTAACAATCAGAAAGACTCCTATATTGATATACAGCAACCGGGTTACAATATCTCCCCGCCTGAAGCTGTCCCTCAAATTAGTAATAAATCTGCTGTCCGCCGCCATTTTTCTTTCTCCAATAAATAATCAATATCAAACCGAAAAGCATACCACCCAGGTGAGCAAAATGAGCTACACCATCGCTTCCTGCCAAACCCAGAAGCAGTTCCAATGCCGCATATCCAATAACAAAATATTTAGCCTTGATTGGCATTGGTAAAGGGAAAATAAACATCTGGCTATTAGGAAACAACATACCGAAAGCCAACAAAATAGCATATACGGCACCCGAAGCTCCAACCGTATTCAAGCGATTCAGAAACTCACTCATCGGTATAACTCCCATGCCGGTATCTACCCCATCGTAATGGGACCAGCTAACCAGATACTCCGTATATTGCACAGCCTCCTGTATCAGCCCGGCTCCTATTCCACATAAGATATAGTAAAATAAAAAACGTTTTGGTCCCCATACTTGTTCAAGTACCCGGCCAAACATCCACACAGCAAACATATTAAAAAAGATATGCTGGAAATTGGCATGCATAAACATATACGTAATGAGCTGTGCCGGATTAAAATCGGACGCAAGGAAGAAATGCAATCCCAGCAAGTTCTCCACATCGATGCCATAGCGTCGTGCTACGATTGTGCCGAAGAAACACAATACATTAATAATCAACAAATTTTTTGTTACTGTAGGAATCGTATTCATATATATATTACTTTATTCATGTGTTACAATACTATCACGCAGAACCAACAAACTTTCAGGTCCCATGTTAAATAACAAATCCATAATGCTGAGGTTAGGTAAAAAATCGTTTTTCTGATCGAACACCTGATAATAAGGTTTGGGCAAGAATTCCGGATCACATTCAGCATAAAGTTTTTTAGGATGAATCAGCTCGCGGAAGTCATCCGAATCATCAGAAGACGTTATATAATCATCAGTAGGCAACAAATGCGGATGAAGGTCTATCTGTTCGCAAATCCAGTTGCATAATTCCAAGTTGAAATCGAACAAAAATTCGTATTTCTGCTCAAAAAAACGATGAAACTCATCGGCATAATAATCGAAGAAAGGGCTCTGTTTGTAAGCCGCCACAAAAGCATTCCAGTGCACATGCCGCCAGTTGCCATGGTCGGAAATGCGTACATCTTTCATCAGGCACTTCAAATCCTCACTCTTTTCCGTCGGAATAGTAAGAGCCAGACCACCGCCAGCCGAAGCTATTACACACCGGTTACGGTAAGTCTGCTTCATATAATGGTCGAACCGTTCTATATGTACGGTATCGTACGCAAACAATTTTGTATAATATTCTACCGGCGCAAGATACGCCGATCCAAGTATCACTTCTTTCTTCATTTTACTGTATGCGTTGAAAAAAACGTTCTTTGCGAGAAGCATACCAGATCCGCCATGCCTTACCGATAATATGATCTTCGGGCACAAAGCCAAACAATCGCGAGTCACACAAGTTGACAGGATCATTCGACGCCATCCAATAATAATCCTTGCTGAACGTAAACGAACTGACAGGCTTTCCTTCTACCCATAATGTATCGCCCCGCACGCCAGCCTGCTTTCCTTCGTGCGAAACAATTGTATTACACAGCAAGACAACATTCCACGGATACACCTTTACAGGCCTTCCCTTTCGAGGCACAACATAAGGATGTACTTCCCGTGAGAGCTTGCTATTCAATGATACGAAATCAATCCGTTGTCCTGCTTTCTGCGACACCAGATAAAATTCATAATGGCTGAAACTACGAATATAACTTCCATCTTCAGTATATCCCACCAATGAATTATCCTTCAGCCCTACTGCATCCAGAATCACACGCATCAGATCTTCTTTTGATGAAGGATATACATACAACGATTTACTATCAGGACTCAGCACTTCATCGCCGCTGTCTATCATTTCCCGGTTCAGCATGAGTGTATCGCCCGGCGTGCCGATACAGCGGCTGATAAAGACTCTGCGCCACTCAAGCCGTTTATTCCGCTGAGTAGCCCCCGGATCGTTAAAGAGTACAATATCGCCCTTCTCTACCTCACAACTTCCGATACGGTGATAACCCAAGAATGACGGAAAAGGCATGCGCAAACCATAACTCCACTTGTTCACCAGCACTCCTTCGTCCTGATAAAGCGTATTTTCCATTCCCGACGAAGGAATAAAGCAAGAGGTAACAAGAAAAGTCTTAACCAGCCATACGGCAACAATGACAAGTGCCGCCAGCTTCAGTCCTATTTTCCAGTTATTATCCACCAATAATCTGAAGTCGTATAACTCATTACTTTATAGAATCGACAAACTTAAACAAACGGTTCCAGCGAACCTTGCCATCGAACCACCCTCTGTCCTGATCGAGCGATAACCAGATAAAGATAGGCTTACCCACAATATGATCCTCGGGCACAAATCCCCAGAAACGTGAATCGGCCGAATTATGCCGGTTATCACCCATCATCCAGTAATAATCCATCTTGAAGGTATACTTCGTAGTTTCCTGTCCGTTGATATAGATTTTACCATCCTTCACTTCCAATGAGTTTCCTTCATAATTCTTGATAGGACGCTCGTACATAGGCAGGTTATCCAGTGTCAAGTCAATTGTTGCGCCTTTCTTTGGAATCCAGATCGGTCCATAATTATCGACTGTCCAACCCGTCAGCTTGTTTACCGGATACAATCCTCCCGCATCGTCATCGGGCACATTCTCAATAGACACTACCAAATCTTTCCGAGCCAACAAAGCTGTTTTAGCTTTCTCCGTCAGCGGCATATTATACACCGATTCATCGGTATAATACATCATCACGTCTTCCTTACTGATACCCAGTTCGTGACACAAATCGTCGGGAAGCATTCCCTTGGTCTTCACAAAATAACGGTACTGTACATTATCAGGTTCCTTGTTGGCTTTCCCGTCCAGATAGATAATACGGTTCTTTATCTGCAACGTTTGTCCGGGCAATCCGACACAGCGTTTTACATAATTCTCACGACGGTCGACCGGACGTGTAATAATCTTACCGTAAGTCTGCGGATTCTCATCGATATACTTACGTCCCGCCTGATAATAGAAATCGTACACCTGACGCTGCTGCTCCAGTGTCAGACGCGACATATCTACCGGCTGCGAAAGCTGCTGCCCAGCCTGATAGCTCAAGCGATACAAGTCTTCGGCAGGAACGGCTGTTGCGACGCTGTCGCCCGCAGGGAAGTTGAACACCACAATGTCATTCAATTCTACCTTACCCAGACCACCTACACGCTTATAGTCCCAATGTATCCAGTCGAGATACGACTTGCAGTTGAATATCGGAAGCGTATGCTGCGTAAGCGGCATGTGAAGTGGAGTCTGCGGAATACGTGCTCCGTAACTCATCTTGCTGACAAACAAGTAGTCGCCTACCAGTAACGATTTTTCGAGTGAAGACGACGGTATAACGTAGTTCTGGAAGAAATAAAGATTGACAAAATACACGGCTACCAGTGCAAAGACAATTGCATCCACCCAGCTCATGACAGTCAAGACAGTCTTATTTTTCGATTTCTTCCACCAAGTCCATGGAATTTTCTTTGAAATATAAGCATCGAAGATAAAAGGAACCACAATCAGTCCCAGCCAGCTCTGCAACCAGATCAGAAAAATCAGGTACAGCACCAGTACGATGCCAAACTTTATCCACTGCTTACGTGAGGCCTGTATCATAACTTAAAACTGAAATAAATCGTTCATACCTAAAAATCCTTCGTGTTTTGCCGTATATTCGGCAGCCAGCACGGCACCCAAAGCAAATCCTTTACGGTTCTTCGCATCGTGAGTGATGATGATGGAATCGGCTTCCGATTCATAACGAATGGTATGAATACCCGGAACCTCTCCTTCACGAATAGCGCTGATAGGCAGTTCGTCGGCAGCACATTCGGTTGTTCCGCTGACTGTACCATCCGGAGCCGTAAGTGTACCCATTACCCATTTGTTCTTTCTATCTAAGTTCTCCAGAATACCTTCAGCCAATGTTATAGCTGTTCCACTCGGAGCATCCAGTTTGTGAATATGGTGTGTTTCTACCATCGACACATCGTAATTGGGGAAGTTATTCATAATCTTTGCCAGGTATTTGTTGACCGCCGAGAAAATGGCCACACCCAGACTGAAATTAGACGACCAGAAAAGGGTCTTTCCTTCTTCTGCACACAAACGGCGCATTTCCTCACCGTACTCATTCATCCAGCCGGTACTGCCCGATACCACTTTCACACCATTCTTGAAAGCTTCCAGACAGTTTCCATACGCTACCGAAGGAGCTGTAAATTCAATTGCTACATCAGCCGAACGAAAAGCTTCTGAAGCAAAATCCTGACGGTTGTTTATATCAATAATACTTACAATCTCGTGTCCGCGGGCAACTGCAATCTTTTCGATTTCCTTACCCATCTTACCATATCCTATTAATGCTATCTTCATAAATCTCAAATTATTTTAGGCACAAAGATAACGTTTTTCGTTATTAATCATTACATTTAGCGAACATTTACACCTCATTAACATGGAAGAACTCTTGCACTATGTGTGGAAACACAAGCTTTTCGCACTGAAACCTTTGCAGACTACCGACGGACAACCGATTGAAATCATCGACCCGGGACTGGCAAACATGCATGCCGGACCGGATTTTTTCAATGCCAAAATCAAGATAAACGATGTAACCTGGGTGGGAAACATTGAAATACACCAGCAGGCTTCCGACTGGTTTCGCCACAATCATCATCTTGATCCGACATACGACTCGGTTATCCTGCACGTGGCTTCGGACATTGACGCTACTCCCACACGCAGCAATGGAGAGGTGATTCCACAAATGGAACTGCACTACCCGCCTTATTTGCTGAAAAATTATGAAGAGCTGATCCGTGCCGACCGCTATCCGGCCTGTTTCCGCATCATCCCCCAACTGCCGTCCTTCCTGTTGCATAGCTGGTTGTCCACTCTTCAGGTGGAACGTTTCGAGCACAAAACGCAACAAATAGAAAAACTCTTGCAGGAATACAACCACGACTGGGAAAATGTGTTTTTCATTACGCTGGCACGCAATTTCGGATTTGGAGTAAACAGCGATGCCTTCGAAGTATGGGCAAAGAATATTCCGCTGGCAGCCGTCAACAAGCACCGTGATAATCTGTTTCAGATAGAGGCTTTTTTCTTCGGACAAGCAGGCCTTTTGCAAGAGTTGCCGGTTGATGCGTATACGGAAAACATGATCAAGGAATACAATTATCTGAAGCAGAAATTCAGTCTGCAACCTTCTTCCGACTGCCGCTGGCGCCTGCTCCGCCTGCGTCCGGGCAACTTTCCGCATATCCGTATCGCACAGCTTGCCTGCCTGTACCACCGTTCACAAGGTTTGTTCTCGCAACTGATGGAAACGGAATCGCTGAAAGAGCTGCGCAATCTCCTGAAGGGGGGCACATCGGAATACTGGCTGACACACTATACGTTCGGTACTCCCTCTCCTTCGCATCCCAAAACCATCAGCCAAAGCTCAACCGATTTGCTTATCATCAATACGGTAGTTCCATTTCTCTATGCCTACGGCAAGCACAAGTCGAACGATGCTTTATGCCTGCGTGCCACCCAACTGCTGGAGGAGCTGAGGCCGGAAAACAATTACATCATCCGCATGTGGAAAGAATGTGGACTGGAAGCCTCACATGCAGGCGACAGTCAGGCACTGATCCAGCTCAAAAAGAATTACTGTGACCTGAAGAAATGCTTGTACTGCCGCATCGGATATGAATATTTCAAGAAGAAAGAAGAGTAATTAATTTGTCTTTCTTTTAGACAAAGGTATGTATACCATCAGCTCCCAACCATACAAACGGTTGTTCACAAAAGGGAATAAATCGAATTTCCGGGTTATTCCCCGCTTATATTGTATGGCAATTTCCATGCAACCAAAGTCATAGCCCAAACGGGCAAACACTGGTACATTCACAAAATCTTTATCATAAAAATAATAAGCTGGCTCGAACCCTACAGACAAATTCAATCCTTTATACAAATAATATCCCACACTTCCGGAGAGAGAAACCGACAACAAATTGCAAACTCCTGCATTTCCCGCATAAGTTATGTGCTCGTCCGGAGAGAGATAGCTTAATCCATACTTATAACGATGATATCCGGCCGTTATCGCAAGATCGAAAAACCATCGGGAATCAATCGGCTTCAACCGCCAACGATAACCGAAACCCAAAGAGAATCTGGAATCAAAATAAGTCTTCCCGGCATCAAAAGGAGGTAACCCGGCTGATGGAGCAACCATATCATAACTTACCATATCCTTTCCTCCATAAATTGTCAGACCTGAGGACTGACCTGTCTGTCCGTAAGTAACCAGCCAGCCACTAAGCAATAATAAAAGTATAGTCAAACGCTTTATCATACAATCAATTCTTATGTTTAATCAACTACTTATAACTTATTCTTTCACACTATCCATCCATTCCGTTTGTATCATCCGGCAACCTCCTACCAATCCCAGTCCATTTGCTACATTGGTATAGGTAGGACGTACAGGAGCCAATTCCGATTCTCCCAATTTATTGTTTACCAGTTCATTCATCGACTTCAGATAATGATAGAACTCTTCCGACAAACTATATAGACAAACCTTATATTGTTTCCTGTTTGTATAAACTTCATCCTGAATAGAGGTTTCATAATCGGATATATAAGTCTTGTTCAACCGAAGTGTGTAGTTCTTCCCTTGAATCTTCTCATCGCTCCAAATATACAACTGCTCATAATAGGTATAGTCGCCCATAAGAATTTCATCCAAACCGGCTGAAACCTTCAGGAGCGGTTCATCGTCCCAATCCATATACGCAGTATATTCTTTGTCATAATACACCCGTGAATCTCCATCTTTCCAGTACTTCGCTCTTTCTTTCACCGTTACGGCATAATAGTTTACTGTACTTGCCTCATCGGTAAAGTTTATCTGAAACTGAAGCGTACCAGGATCGGATGGTTTTCGTTCCATATGAACAGAATTCAAAGGAAACGGAGCGGGAATTGTCGTAACAGACGAAACGGTTTCTAAACCTTCTGCAGAAGCTGTCAGCCGGATACGATCGCCTTCCTCGTATCTCTGCACCGTATAATAACTTTTGGCGGGAACACCCGGTAAAGCTTTGTCCGTCCACAACAGACCGACAGGTGTACCGTTTACTTCCAGCCGGACATCCGTCCCTGTCAAACCGGAAACAATTTCTCCCTTGCCTGTGACTGGAAGACTTCGTGAAAGACGTACCACGGTTGTATCTCCACTCCCGGGATAACTGTATACGACTAACTTAGGGATTCCTTCCGCCTCATCCAGATCGAAATGATATACGCAAGATGAAAACAGTAAGGATACCCCAAGTATGATCATGAAAGAAATATATTTTACCATCATCCTTATTAGAATTTTAAAGTATAACTGAAAGAAGGAATCACAGGAAACAGTCCTATCGCCTTGCCTCTGAAACTACCATCGGCCTGCCGCTCTACTTGAGTATAGAAAGCATTCATCCGGCAATAGGCATTGTAAATACTGATATTCCAGATACGTTCGAGACCTCGTTTGGTAGTCCGCCGGAAATTGATGCCTACATCCAGCCGATGATAGGCTGGCAGGGTAATATTGTTCGGCTTTTCGTAGACCCAGCTTCCTGCCGCATCAGACGGCTGGACGGTTCCAGGCAGAGAAGGATTTTCTACATACTGCATAGGCACAGTAGCCCGATCGCCACTACGGAAAGTCCATGCTGCATACGCATCGATACGGTTATTAAACTTATGACGGAACATCAGGTTCAGCTTATGACGGTTGTCAAACTTGCTGGCATACCAGTCGGGGTAAAAATCTTCGAATTTCTGCTTACTCCACGACAGCGTATAACTGGCCTGAAAGACATTCTTTGCGTGACGGTACGCCAATGAGGCTTCCAAGCCATACGATTTTCCTTTGCCTACCCTCACCCATTTCTCCCAATTATCGGCAGGAAGTGTCAGGCTACCACCGGTATCATATTCCAGCATCCGGTCGGTGGTACGGAAATAGCCTTCTATGTCCATGCTCAAATTCCATGGAAGCTTCATATAAATGCCTCCCGCCACCTGACGTGAACGCATCGGACGTATGCGACTGGTAGAAGGAACCCAGCAGTCGGTAGGAAGATTCAAGTAAGAGTTCGAAAGCTGATGGGCAAACTGACTCATTTCAGTATAAGAAGCCTTCAAGGTAGCCCAATCGAAAAGCCGGTAACCGACCGACAATCTCGGTTCCAAGGAATGATAAGTCGCTCCCGTAACCCGATACAAGACAGAGTGCAGACCCGCATTTACCCGCAGCTTTTCGGTCAACTGCATATCATCTTCCACATAAAAAGAGATTTCACTCCCCCGATAACGACCTTCACCCGCCGACGACAAGGTATCGGCAATCCCTGCCGTTTCTCTTATATCCTGCGAAGCGATACGCTGCGGATGATACAAATGAAACAAATAGTTGCTACCCAGACGAATATGATGACTCGCAGCCGGACGATAACTGAACTCCATCCGGTAACCCACATCATCAATCGTCGAATAATTGCTTCTTTGCATCCGTTCCATCGACACCCTCTTGTCTTGTTCATAATAGCTTTCGTCCGACAGGAAACTATACTTTGCCAGATTACGGGCATACACCAGTGATACATTGCCCGACAGTTTAGGCGTAAGCTGACCGTTCCAGTTCAGTCCGACCGACAAGTTGCCCCAACGGATATGGAATGTATTCTCATCCCGTTCCTCGTACTTCTGGAACATATATCCTTCCGGGAATTGTTGCAGCACTCTCGACTTGAACAGATCGCGGGCTGAATATGCGCTGAGCGATAACTTGTTCCGATCGGAAAAACGATGCGTAAGTTTAGCATTGATATCGTGGAAAGCATAACGGGTCTTAATATTTTTATCCGAAAAATTTCGATTCGCTATCCACAAGGCAGGTGTGGTCAGCAGATCCATCCAGCTCCTTCGCATACCAAAACTAAACGAAGTCTTATCTTTGATGACAGGTCCTTCCAACTGGAACCTGCCATCCAGCAGTCCGATGGAAAAAGTGCCATGATATTCTTTCATGTCCCCCTCTTTGGTGCGAACATCGATGACCGACGCCGTTCTTCCTCCATAGCGCGCCGGAAAACCACTCTTATAGAAGTCTACATTCTTCACCACGTCCGTATTGAATGCCGAAAACAATCCACCCAGATGATTGACCTGATACAACGGAGTACCGTCCAGCAAAAACATATTCTCATCATTCCGCCCGCCATGTACATACAGCCCGGAAAGCAATTCCGTGCCGGAAGAAACACCCGGCAAGTTCTGAATGGACTTGACAAGATCCGGAGAACTCAACAGAGAGAATTCCGTATTCAGCAATTCGGGAGTAAAAGAAACCTTTCCGGTCTGAGTGGTAAAAAGCGGATCATTCAGATTAGCTGTAACTTCCACACCTGCCAGTGCAGTTGTGCTTTCCTTCAGATAAATAGTTCCAAAATAATCAGATTGCAAATCGAGTTCCTTTACCACTTCTTCATAGCCGATATAAGAAATACGAAGTACATGCTTCCCTTCAGGTAAAGTAATACTGAAAAAGCCATGCTCATCGGTTAGCGTTCCGGTACGCGTAGTCTTGTCATACACCGTCACATTAATCAGTGATTCACCATTATCCTGACAGACATAACCCGAAAAGGTATACTTGTTCTGCCTGAACAACAGCACATATTCATCCTTGATTTCCCACTTGATGCCAGTCCCGCCAAAAACAATATTCAGATTCTCCGCCAGTGTCTTGTCGGGCAACGGTCTGCCCGAAGGTATCACATCAGCCAAAGCAGAATCGTATACAAAACTTACATGATATACCTCCTGCATGGTATCTATTGCTCTTGTCATCTCTGTGGATTCAGACGAAGCATTTGCCGCCACATGCAGCCACAGCAGAACAGCACAGAAAAATGTTCTCATCACTTCTTCTTTTCAATTTTTACTTTCAGCACCTTTTCTATTATCTTGATTATTTCATCCAGACTTCGGGAATTGAAATTGGCAGTCAGCCGTTTATCCGTATCATCAGCCGTCAGGCGGACATTGTAATACTTGGAAAGCTCATCGAGCACCTTTTGCAAAGGCGTATTGCTGAACACAAAGCTACCTTTACGTGTCTGTACTCCCTGCATAAGTACTTGAGGTTTCCGTTGCCCTTTGATAACCTGCGCCCTCATTCCACGTGTCAGAATCACCGCATCCGGTTGCCCTACAGCCGTATACTGTACTTTTCCTGCCTCAACGTATACAAATGCCGTATCATTCCGGCTTTCATCCAGCAGAAAACGAGTTCCTAAAACCTTTACTTCCGACAATCTGCCACTTGCCGTAAACGGTCGGGCAGCATGATGACGAACCCTAAACGAGGCCTTTCCTCGCAGACGGACATCCCGACGGACAGACAAATATTCACGGGAACAATAACGGATGGAAGAATGAGGATAGAGCACTACGGCAGAACTATCCGGCAACAGGCAATCGACCGGATACTCGTATGCCGTAATCTCCGTCCATTTCGCATCAGTAAACAGGTATATCTTTATGACAAATACTAAAAGTACAGCAGCTGCTATTCCCGCAAAAGCCATCACATACGAACCAGAACCTGACTTGCTTTCGGATATAGCATGTTTGTGCCTAAAAGTCTGCAATGCCTTCTGTGTGTCAAGTTTATTTACACGGTAATGCTTCAGCACGAACCGGAGACATTTTTCTTCTAAATCTTTCATACTTTTTCGATTTTAAGTTTCATAGACAAGACTGTACGAATGCTGAAATTCACTATTGCCAACAGAATAATTTTAGCCGAAAAAGAAAGTATATACTTTATATGCTCCCTCACGTATCAGTCGAAGTGCTTTCTGTATATGGTTATCAACCGTATGAACGGAGATATGAAACTTGTCGGCTATGTCTTTATACTTCATGCCATCCCGTTTGTTCAGCAGAAACACTTCCCTGCAACGGTCGGGCAATGAATCGATGGCAGTCCAGATACGTGCCTCCATGATCGTACGTTCTTCTACATCTTCCTCGGGTAACCTGTCTTCCAGATCGGATGGAGAAAGACTAGTATCGAACATGCTGTTTTGTTTCAGCCAGTCAAGGCTGCGATTTCTGACCATCGTATAGAGGTACGACCTGACATTAGCTATCTCCCCGCCTTCCTGTTCCGTTTTTTCCCACAGAACAGAAAAGCACTCTTGTACCACATCTTCCGCTGCATCTATATCGTGAACATAGTGTATGGCATACAAGCATAAAGGTCGGTAATGGTATCTGAACAACGTATCAAAGTCCATATTACTTACTTTTATTTCTGATATTATGAAATCCGGTTTTCTGTAATGACTCACAAACGCAGGCAAGTCACTACGATGCATTTGCCAAAAGAAGTTAATTTATCAGGGATACCTCAGATAACCTGAGTTCGGGATAAGTTTAGAATAAGGCCAGTTGTTTTGAGTCCTCAATATAGTATCCTTGCAATGCATCCGGTTTGTTTTCAAAGAAACAATAAG
>NZ_DBMACV010000075.1:0-16441 GCF_057861905.1 Phocaeicola sp.
TGCATCTTTTATTAGCACTTTATCAATAGTAAAGTGCTGACCCGTAAAACGAACGGGCAATTTCTTTTTTGTCATTAGTAACTTCTTACAGGTGAATACTTGTATTATATTTAATAAACATTTTAGTCCAACCTACGAAAAAGCGTGAACTACAAAGCCACACTCTTACTTGAAGGTCGTAGGAAACCATAGATGCAGATGTAACAATAGTAGCCCACGCTATATGCGTGAGAACCACTATGCTATCCTTGCATCTAATTGAAAATTTCCTACGTTTTCAAGTACAAGATAAGCATAACGCTTCTTCTTAATTCTAATATGTTTTGGAAAGAGTAGCCTCAATCCAATACAAAAGTATGAAAAATCCGTGATATACCATTCTACTATCACGGATTTTTTTGATTTACAGTTTCATACTTCTATTCTGTCTTGGCTTCGGTATTCCGATGGCTTCTCTAAACTCATTCATCTTCTTTCTGAACCAGTTCACGTGAGAAACCCCGTCTATCTTGAAATCGAATTTACCGTTTTCATCCTGTTTGATAGAGCAGACGGAGTGTCGGGTATCAAAACTTCGGTTAAATTCGGAAGAATAGAGTTCGCCTTTTATCCCGACCTCCTTGAACTCGCATAGTCTTCTGATTATTCCGTCATTGAACTTCAATCGGTCACGCAGGAAGTTTATTATAGGCATCAGCTTCTCCACATATGGAAAGTAGCGTCTGACAAAATCCGCAAACTCCGACAGCTTGCGGTGCTGTTGCTCGTAAGCGTTTCTTATCTCCTGTATCTGCTTGGCTTGTTG
The DNA here is from genome assembly GCF_057861905.1 of Phocaeicola sp. NCBI lineage: Bacteria > Pseudomonadati > Bacteroidota > Bacteroidia > Bacteroidales > Bacteroidaceae > Phocaeicola > Phocaeicola sp. The sequence goes on from NZ_DBMACV010000075.1 coordinate 806, forward strand.
CCGTTCCCGTTGTCGGGCTTCGTTTTCAAGTTCAAGGATGCGGTCTTGCAAATCCTCGTTCCTGCGCTCCAACGATTTCATCTTTCCACTTCCGAAAAGAGAGCCCACACTGCTTGCAAGGGCGGTTGCCGTATCGGTGGCTGCGTTTTTGAGCTTGTCGGTACGGATTTCCGCTTTCACCTGCTTCAGTTCCTCCTGCGCCTCGGCTTTCTTCTCCTGCAACAGTCTGGTTTCAGTTTCGAGGACTTCATTCTTCTTTTTCAAGTCCCTATAATACTGCATGGTGGTGGTGTGCCGTGCTTCCGAACCCCGTACCCCACGCTGCAATCCGTATTTCGCCATCACCCTTGCGTAATTGTCGTGGTAGGCGACCAAGGTCTGGCGGTTGAACAGGTCATCGGCACACAAGCGGACGGAATTTGTTTTCTTGCGGTACTTGCGCTTACCGTCCGTTTGCTCTTTCTTGGCTTTGCGCCTTTCACCCGTCACGATGGGAACAACGGCTGCGTGGATGTGCGGAGTCTTCTCGTCCATGTGCAGATGTGCGGCAACCACATTGTCTTTGCCGAATGTGGCTTGCAGCCATTGGATGCTGTCGTTGCACCATTCATCGAGTTCTCCTTTTTCCTGTATGTTCATCATGTCCTCGTGCGTACCCGACAAAACCACCCGAACGACACGGACTTGGTCGTGTGTGATTTTCCGTCTGATGCCTGCCGTGTTCAGTCTGTGGGCAATCGCTTCATCCCTGCCGTGAACGCCATCGGGGTATTCGACAAGCACCCTGTTCAGATGTGTCCTTGTCGGGTCTGCGTTTTTAGGTATTATCTTTCTCTCTATATGGTCGGACTGCGTGGTGTCCGATGTACCCTTTGCTTTCTTAATGTCCAATGAAAAATATCCCATTTTATTTCTATTTTGCGGTTATCGTTATGTTTCTTCTCTCTGCCTGTGGCATCGGCTCACAGGGTTTATTATGCAAATGAACCCTTGCTGCACTCGGCATAATCCAAACGAGTTTGGCTTCTGCTCTCGTTTGCACAGGGTTTCCAAAGGGATTTCCCTTTGGCTCGATAGGGCGTTTTTAGCGTTACGGAGTAATGCGTGAAGAAAACGCCCTATTGAGCTATGGTATTTCTGTCTAAATACCTTTCGGAAAGCAGACGAGCACATTACAGATGAAATCCCCCTTTCTTTTTCGGTGGCTGCATCATCCGCCTTGCGGATTGGACTTGCTTCTTCTCCTTTATCGGCTCTGCCGATTGGGACAAGGGCTTACCGCACAGGTAGTCGTTCAAGTCCTTATAATCACGATAGTACATTGACTTGTCAAGCATCCGTTCCCCGAACTTCTCTTTCAGCTTCTTGCAGGTGCTCCGTCCAGCCGTGTCGTTGTCAAGGAAACAGCCGATTTGGGTGTAGGTTTCCAATAAGCTTTCCGCTTTCGCAAGATTGGAAACGGAGTTCAGTATGACATAGTCCTGTGTGTCCAATCGCGGGTGTTGCGGATTGTTTCTTACTCGGATGGTAAGGAATGAGAGGTAATCCATGAACCCCTCGAACAGGTAACACATACATCGTTGTCCGTCCTGCTGTCGGATATGAGTGATGTCTTTCGGGGCGACACATCCCTTGAAGTATCTGTTGCGCACTTCATATCCTCCTGCCATGTTCGGAAAGCCGATGGCAAAATAGGGTTTGTCGGCATTCATAAACCGAAGCTCCCTGCATTCTCTTTTGGCAAGTCCGATGTTTATTCCCCTTTCTTGCAGATAGGCTATAAGAGCAGGGGAGGACAATTCTCCAACCTTTAATCCCTGATAAGTACGATTGTCGGAATGCTGTCTGCCAAAAGAGAACGATGCAGGGCGGATGTATGCTGTCCGCTCCTCTATGCGTCTCAACAGATAGGCTACATCTTCCGAACGGTAGAGTTCCGCTGCCAATGCGAGGATGTTTCCGCCTTTGCCGATGCCGAAGTCATACCATTTTTCAAGCTCGGTGTTTACCTTGAACGATGCGTCCGTTTCTTCCCGTAACGGTGATTTGTACCACAGATTCCTGCCTTGTTGCTTTACAGGCGTATAGCCCAGACTTTGCAGATAGTCCGCCAGTTTGATTTGCTTTACATCTTGGATTGTCATATTACATACGGTTTTGAAGTTGATGAAAATTTGTTGATTTGATGAATTGTCAATGTAATATGTTTATATACAGCCTCGTAACCTCTCAACATCTTCTCAACAAACCGCTCGCCAAAAGAGAAATCCACAAACGGGTGTCGGTGGTCTCTCAACTTCTCTTTTGGCTTGTTGAGATTTTGTTGAGAATGTATATCGTTTATTGTCAGTGTATTTATACCCATATTCAACAATTCAACAGAAAAATGATAGTATTACAGGGATTCGAGTTGCTTCCTTGTGACGGTGTAGAAGCGTCCCACCCTCTTTATCGGCTCATAGTGACAACTTCTGTTGTAATTGCCCTGATAGGTGGTGTAGGTAAGCCCGTTTGGTGCAGGTGTCAGTTTCCAGCACTCCTGCACCACCTTACGCACTTGGTGCTTTTCCGCCTTTACCTGCGAGTGCACCAGCAGTACGACAAGGTCGTTAAGGCAGAATGAAACGCTATCCACATCCATTGCAACCATAATGTCAAGCAGCAGTTCCGACATCTCTATCTCCAGCCGATTGCGGTTGCTACGGATAATCTTCTGCAAGGCTTCTGTATGCAGCAATGTGGGGTTGAACCACATCCGGCTTTCCTTTTCGGTGGACAGTTTTCTGTGTTGCAGGAAATGGAGAAAGGCGGGTATCTCCGCTTTCAGCTTTTGCAGGAAGTCGGTATCATCGGACTGCAAGCGGTCTATCTTGCGCACCCAATAGCGTGTTTCCCCTGCGTCTATGATTACGGGCAGATGCTCGTTGTTGGAACACAGCACGAATTTGGCGAAGAACGCAATCTCATCACGGTCTTTGCCTTTGGCTTCCACCTTATAGGAAAGTGTGGTGCTGAGGTTCTTCAACCGCTCGCTATCCTCCCTGCGGTTGAGCAGCACCTCATCCACCACGATAAGGAGCTTGCCAGCCCAGTCGGAATTGAACTGGCTGCGGAAATCCTCGTTGGTGTTGAAAGTCACATTGTTCTGAAAAAGGGCTTTCAGAAAGTTCAGGAAGGTGCTTTTGCCCGTGTTGCGTTCTTCCGACACCAACAGCAGGATAGGCAACTTCTGAATTGGTTGCAGGTAGAGCAGTTGCAGATAGTCCATCCCCAACTCGTACTGTTCCCCGAAGATGTGCCGTACCAAAGATTGGATATGCGATAAATCGCCCTCCTGCGGTCGGTGGTCTATCGGTTCGTAGAGGTTAAGGAACTTGCCGACCACGGAACGGTAGCCGATGTGTTCGGGTACTGTGCAGAAGCCGTCATACTTGGGAACTCTGCCGATGTAATCCTTGCCGTAATCCTGTCGCAGGGTCTCGTTGTTCCATGCGATGCGTTTCCTTATATACCCTCCGTTCAGTTTGGGCTGCTCCACAATCTTATAGAGCGTTGTCCCCACTCGGATAAACTCTTCCTTTGCCATGCCGCCATCCGATGGCGGTCTGTGGCTGTCCTGTTGTTCGATAGCTGACATAATCAAATGGTTTTAAGTTTGAAAATTACCAGCTGCAAAAATATAATCAATTATCGGATAGGTTGTTATGCAAAACACGGCAGAATGGTGACAAATAGCCCCCGAAACAAAAACTTTCAATGGTTTGGGACAGGAAACGGGTTGTGCAAACGGAAAACTCCCGAAAAGCGAATGTCGGATTACGCTTTTCGGGAGAAAAAATCAGAGCGTCTGTCGTACTGACTTAATGAATTACTGACTTACCGAGTGAATTATGTCAGGCATTCAGCTACGAGAAGTATTCGGATTTGGATATACCGTTGGTATTCAGCGAGAAGAAGATGCTTGTTTTCTCTTTTCGCAGGTACAGTATTTCAAGAACGGCATTGCGTACCCGTTCCGCTCCGAATGTGCCGATATGGAAAGCGAGGGTAACTATCGCTTCAAGGTTGTAAACCTCCATACAGCAATTATCGGATACCCGTATGCTTCGCCTTATCCCGTATTCCCTTAAAACTCCGCTCTTGCAAAGAGCCTTCAGCCCTGCACGGAATGTCGGGGCGGTTACTCCGAACAGGTCGCAAAGTTCCCATTCGCTCATGGCGGTTGCGCTAATGTCGGTCGGCATGATGATGTTGCCGTTACCGTCTGTTGTTATGATGCTTCGTTTCATGGCTATGCTTGGTTATGGGGTTACACTTCCGAACGATGCGTTCAGCTTGTTGCCGAACATCGTCAGGTCATTGTCAAGTTTCTGCGTGGTTATCTTCGCATAGATTTGAGTCGTGACAATGTTCGTGTGTCCCAGAACACGGCTCACGCTTTCAATGGGCATCCCCTTGCTAAGAGCCAGTGTTCCAAACGTATGACGAGCGCAATGGTAGGAGATTTGCTTCTCTATTCCGCATTCCGCCATTACCTTTTTCAGCTGTTTGCACATCGTCCAATAGTTGATTTTCCCGAAAACCAGCTTGTCTTCCGACAGATACTTGTACCGTTCGATTATCTGCAAGGGAATATCCAGCAGCTTCACTTGGAACGGGACATTTGTCTTGTGCCGTTTCGACAATATCCATTTCTCACCGTTCACCTCCACTATTTCGTCCGTTGTGAGTTCTTTCATATCCACGAAAGACAAGGCGGTGAAGCAGGCGAAAATGAACAGGTCTCGCACCAATGCGAGGGTGGGGTTGTCAAACTCGTGCGCCATGATTCTTTTGATTTCGTCCTCTGTCAGATATTCCCGTTCCTTAACATTCGGGCTGATATGGAACTGCGCAAACGGATTTCTCGGTATCAGTCCGTTATAGTGCGCACGCATGACCACGCCTTTCAGCCACATGCAGTTCAGCCAGATGGTGGCGTTTTTCAGTCCCCGTTCAGCCGTAAGATAAGCCGCAAACTCCTTGATGAAGTCGGGCGTAAGTTCCAGCATGGACATGTCCGTCCGTCTGTAGAATGACTTGATAAAGGCTGCGACATAGTTCCTTGCCCTTACCATGACCTTATACGTGCCGATGCTGCGGTCTTTGCCGACACGTTTCAGGAAGTTGGCGCAATCCTTGTCAAAAGCCTTTATCAGTGTCTCATACTCGCTTCCTACCCCTTGGTAGGCATTGCGCACCATTTCAGCCGTTACGTATGCCTCTCGGTCGGATATGCGCTGATAGTGCTTGATGATTTGCGCCTTGATGTTGTCCAATGCCAGATTGACGTTCCGTGCTTCGGCACTCTTGCCTTTGGCTCGGTTGCCTTTCGCATCCCAAAGGGTTTTCGGGATGGTCTGCTTGCAACTGAACTGCGCCACAGTACCGTTGATTGTCACTCGTCCCATGATGGGGACAATACCGTCTTTCTCCTTGCTGCCGTTCACGTAGAACAGCACTTTGAATGTACTTCTTGCCATACTCGTTTTTTTTTGTTTGCAAAGTTAAATATCAACGAGTTAGACCTTGATATGCAAATCGGTGACAAACGGTGCAATAGCATCTCCCATATGTTAAATCTTACTCTTTCACGGGTAATGATTTGCAAACCATTCTTCTTCTTAAATCCGCTTTTCTTTGCGTTTTCCGCTTTTTCGGCTTGTCATCATTTGACACCGTAACAACTCTGATATTAAGTCGTTTAGTGTCATTTCACCCGTTTTTCGAGGTTATTCCAGAGATTTTCCGTAAGTTTGAACAATCATTAAACAGACAATTATCATGAAAATAGAAAAAGCCATTTTTGCCTGCGGATGCTTCTGGGGGGTACAACACCAGATGGAGAGAGCCCAAGGAGTTGTTAGCAGCACAGTAGGATATACGGGAGGAAAAGAACAACACCCAACTTATCAGGAAGTAAAAGCACACTCTACAGGACATGCTGAAGCTGTATTAGTAGAATACGATGCGGAGCAGACCACTTACAAGGAATTATGCAAACTTTTCTTCGAGATACACGACCCGGCACAGACAGACGGACAAGGTCCTGACATAGGTCCGCAGTACCGAAGTGAGATTTTCTACCTGAACGAAGCGCAGAAAGCAGAAGCAGAAGCAATCATTCAGCTGTTAAGAGAAAAAGGCTACGAGGTAAATACCCGCCTTACTCCGGCATCCGAATTCTGGCCGGCTGAAGATTATCACCAGCACTATTATGACAAGACAGGAGGAGAACCTTACTGCCACATCCGAATCAAGAAGTTCTAAACATAAAAGGGAGGCCTGCCATGAAGCAACCTCCCTTTCTATTTTAATAAGATATTTCGTCTTACGCCTTTTTAATATAGTCTACAATCCAGGCACCAACTTCTTTGGTTCCATATTTTGCTCCGCCTTCTACCTGAATTTCCGGAGTGCGTACATTGGCATCCAAAGAAGCGTCTACTGCACGACGGATAAGTGCACCTTCTTCCTTACAATCGAAATATTCAAACAACATGGCTACGGAAAGAATCTGTGCCAACGGATTGGCAATATTCAGTCCCTTTGCCTGTGGCCATGAACCGTGAATCGGTTCAAACACCGGTGTGCTCTCGCCTGTAGAAGCCGAAGGCAACAAGCCCATTGAGCCGCTGATTACTGAACCTTCGTCTGTCAAAATATCGCCGAACGTATTTTCTGTAACCATTACATCGAAGAACTTGGGTTCCTGAATCATCTTCATGGCTGCATTATCCACAAACATGTAGTCAGTTGTCACTTCCGGATACTGAGGAGCCATCTCCTGTGCAATCTGACGCCACAAACGAGAAGAAGCCAATACATTAGCTTTATCTACCACGGTCAGATGTTTACGACGTTTCATCGCATATTCAAAGCCGACTTTCAAGATTCGTTCAATTTCCGGACGAGTATACATGTTTGTATCGTATGCCTTGTCATTATCCTGGTATTTTTCACCGAAATACATACCGCCTGTCAGCTCACGGATACAGAGAAAATCTGCACCGTCTACCAGTTCGGCTTTCAACGGAGATTTGTGTACCAGACACTTGAAGGTCTGTACCGGACGAATATTGGCAAAAAGTCCCAGTTTTTTACGCATAGCCAGCAATCCCTGTTCCGGACGTACCTTTGCGGTCGGGTCATTGTCAAATTTCGGGTCACCTACTGCTGAGAACAGCACGGCATCAGCATCCTTACAAATCTGATAAGTTTCTTCAGGGAACGGATCACCTACTTCATCGATAGCATGTGCTCCACAAAGTGCATATTTATAATCCACCTTGTGACCAAACTTCTCACAAACGGCTGTCATTACATCTACTCCCTGAACGGAGATTTCCGGTCCGATTCCGTCACCGGCTAATACTGCTATTTTAAAATCCATAATTGTATGCTTTTAATTTAAATCTTCTATCATGTTCAACATTTTAATTGTCGCCTTGATGGCTGCCTCTGTCTGGTCGGCATCAAACCCTCTTGTACGGAACTCCTTATCCTCATAATTCCAGGTGATAACGGTCTGCACAAAGGCATCCGTACGTCCGCCGGGAGGAATGGTCACAGCATAGTTCAGCAACATCGGGAACTTTCTTCCTAATGTACCTTTATATATCTTGCGCAACGCACGTACAAAAGCATCGTACTGTCCGTCGCCGCTGGAACTTTCCTGATAGGTCTTCCCGTTAATCTCAATGCTAAGCGTGGCCATCGGCTTCAATCCCTTGGCAAGAGTCACAAAGTAACTAAGCAGTCTTACCTTATTTTGTATGCCATCGTGCTTCAATACATCACTGATGATATACGGCAAATCCTCAGGAGTGACAAGTTCTTTACGGTCACCTAATTCGATGATTCGTTCGGTGACTTTGCGCATGGATTCTTCATCCAGTTCCAGTCCCATACTCTCCAGATTCTTGCGGATGTTGGCTTTCCCGGAATTTTTTCCTAAGGCATATTCACGCACACGACCGAAACGTTCCGGAAGCAGGTCGTTGAAGTAAAGTTTATTCTTATTGTCTCCATCGGCATGTACGCCAGCCACCTGTGTAAACACACTCTCTCCCACAATGGGCTTGTTGGCAGGAATCGTCACACCAGAATATGATTCCACTACCCGACTGACATCATTCAAACGACTTTCATCGATGCGCGTAATGGCATGAAAATGGTCCTTCAAGATAGCCTGCACACTGGCCAGAGGAGCATTTCCGGCCCGTTCTCCCAACCCATTGATGGTGGTATGCAATCCTTTCACCCCACTCAATACAGCTGCCAGCACATTACTTACAGCCAAATCATAGTCATTGTGCGCGTGAAAATCAAAGTGAAGATCTGGATAACGCTTCTTCATTTTACGCATGAATTCGATAACCTGCAAGGGATTGAGAATTCCCAAAGTATCAGGAAGCATAAAACGACGGATACCGATGTCGCGTAAACCATCTACCAAACCAAATACATAGTCCGGTGAATCCTTGATACCATTACTCCAGTCTTCCAGATACAAATTGACTTCAAGTCCTCTTTCGTGCGCATAGTCTACCGTATTCCGTATGTCGGCCAGATGTTCCTCCAAAGTCTTCTTCAACTGATAGCGGCAATGCTTTTCAGAGCCTTTCGAAAGCAAGTTGATGACCTGTCCTCCCGCATCATGAATCCAGTCGACCGACATCTTTCCGTCAACGAATCCCAGGACTTCTACCCGCTGCAGTAAACCTCTGCGTGCAGCCCAGTCACAAATCATTTTTACTGCATTGAATTCACCATCCGACACGCGGGCTGAAGCAACTTCGATTCGGTCTACCTTCAAATCCTCCAGCAACAAACGGGCTATCATCAATTTCTCGTGAGGGACAAACGATACGCCACTGGTTTGTTCCCCGTCGCGTAACGTAGTATCCATTATCTCTATTCTCGGATGATTATTCATAATCACTCTTTTTTACGGTCAGTTGCGTGCCTTTTCAAAAGCCTCTATCTTATCTTTGTTCTCTACCAAGAAGTCAATGTCATCCAGTCCGTTCATCAGACAATGCTTTTTATAGGCATTGATTTCAAATGTTTCAGACTTTCCAGTTGCTTTGTTGGTAATGGTCTGTGCCGGTAAGTTCACCTCTACTTCCGTCTGAGGGTCTGCTTCAATCGAAGCAAACAGATCTTTCAGGAACTCTTCGCTCACCACCACCGGCAAGACAAAGTTGTTCAGTTCATTGTTCTTATGAATATCGGCAAAGAAGCTTGAAACTACCACCCGAAAACCATATCCGGCAATAGCCCACGCAGCGTGTTCACGGCTGGAACCGCTACCGAAGTTCTTTCCGGCCACTAAAATCTGTCCGCTGTATTTAGGATTGTTCAGCACAAAATCCTCGTTCAACGAACCATCCGGACGATAACGCCAGTCGCGAAACAAATTGTCTCCGAAGAATTTTTCATCGCGTGTAGTTGCTTTCAGAAAGCGTGCCGGGATAATCTGGTCAGTATCCACATTTTCCAATGGCAAAGGGATACAAGTACTTGTTATGATATTGAATTTCTGTTTCATGACACTCATTTTTTACATTAACGTTCTTGGATCTGTTATCACACCGGTTACGGCAGCGGCAGCAGCAGTCAACGGACTTGCCAGCAAGGTACGTGAACCCGGTCCCTGGCGTCCTTCAAAATTTCTATTACTTGTAGATACTGAATATTTTCCGGCAGGAATCTTGTCGTCGTTCATAGCCAGACAAGCGGAACATCCCGGCTGACGGATTTCAAATCCAGCTTCCTCCAACACTTTGTCAAGTCCTTCCTGACGAATCTGCTCGTCTACCATCCAAGAACCCGGAACCAGCCATGCAGTGATATTATCGGCTTTCTTTCTTCCCTTCACGATAGAAGCAAACGCACGGAAGTCCTCAATACGTCCGTTAGTACAAGCTCCCAAGAACACATAATCTACTTTTTTGCCCAGCAAACTTTCCCCCGGCTGGAATCCCATGTATTGCATGGATTTTTCGAAAGAACCTTTTTCTACTTCGCTCATGCCTTCCGTGGTAGGAATATTCGATGTAACAGCCATGCCCATACCCGGATTGGTTCCATAAGTAATCATCGGCTGAATATCTGCAGCGTCATAACGTACTTCCTTATCAAATACCGCATCATCGTCGCTCTTCAATGTTTTCCAGTAAGCCAAGGCCTTGTCCCACTCTTCACTTTTGGGAGCATATTCACGTCCTTTAATATATTCAAAAGTCACTTCATCCGGAGCAATCATACCTCCACGAGCTCCCATTTCAATCGACAAGTTGCACAATGTAAGACGGCCTTCCATGGTCAGACTGCGAATGGCTTCACCCGCATATTCCACAAAATATCCGGTTGCACCGCTTGTGGTCATTTTCGACATCATATACAATGCTACGTCCTTTGCCGTAACACCCTTGCCCAGCTTACCGTCAATCGTGATACGCATGGTCTTGGGACGTGCCTGAAGGATACACTGTGAAGCCATTACCATTTCCACCTCACTGGTACCAATACCAAAAGCTACTGCTCCCATCGCTCCATGAGTAGAAGTATGTGAGTCACCACACACAATCGTCATGCCCGGCAGCGTCAGTCCTCGTTCCGGACCTACCACATGGATAATACCGTTTTTCTTGTTCATCATTCCGAAATGCGTCAATCCGAAATCGGCCGCATTCTTAGCCAGCGCATCTACCTGTGCCTTAGATACAGGGTCTTCGATAGGTTTGTCCTGGTCATGAGTCGGTGTATTGTGGTCCGGCATACAATAGATACGTTCCGGACGGAAGCACTTCAATCCACGGGTACGCATTCCGGCAAAAGCCTGCGGACTGGTTACCTCATGACAGTACAGACGGTCAATATACAACTGGGTAGGCCCGTCTTCCACCTTCTGCACGATGTGTGCATCCCATATTTTGTCGAATAATGTATTAGCCATACGTTTCTCGTTTAATTTATTATTTTCTGAATTTATTGATACAATCGATATATGCTTCTACTGATGCGGCAATGATGTCGGTGTTTGCGCCAAAGCCATAATACATCTGGCCGTCGTATTCCACCTGCATGTGTACTTTACCCACATCGTCACTACCCTTGCTGATGGCCTGAATAGTGAACTCTTTCAAAGTCATCTGGCGTTTGATAATCTGTTTCACAGCCTTGATAGCGGCATCCACCGGTCCATTACCTGTAGCAGCTGCTTCAAAGTGCTCTCCGCTGATATTCAGTCCAAGACTGGCTACCGAACGAACACCTACCCCACTTGTCACTTGCAGGTATTCCAGTTTGATATGGTGGTTCACATTACGGTCGGCTCCTGCCAATACCAAGATGTCATCGTCTGTGATATCCTTTTTCTTGTCAGCCAGTTTCAAGAAATCCTCATATACCTTATCCAGTTTTTCCTGAGTCATTTCCACTCCCAGCACATGCAAACGATGCTTCAAGGCAGCACGTCCGCTACGTGCAGTCAGCACAATGGCATTATCATCGATACCCACATCCTTCGGGTCAATGATTTCGTAAGTCTGCACATTTTTCAGCACACCGTCCTGATGGATACCCGAAGAATGCGCAAAGGCATTACGTCCCACGATAGCCTTGTTAGGCTGTACCGGCATGTTCATCAAACTGGACACCATGCGGCTGGTAGGATAGATTTTCTGTGTATTGATATTGGTATCAATCTGAATGTCATGGTGACAACGTAAAATCATGGCCACTTCTTCCAACGAGGTATTTCCGGCACGTTCACCAATACCGTTAATGGTTACTTCCACCTGTCGGGCACCGTTCAACACTCCGCTGATGGTATTGGCTGTAGCCATGCCCAAATCGTTATGACAGTGAGTAGAGATAATTGCTTTGTCTATTCCGTTGACATGCTCCATCAGGTATTTGATTTTTGCACCATATTCATCAGGCAAACAATAGCCTGTGGTATCCGGAATGTTCACTACTGTAGCTCCAGCCTTAATTACTGCTTCTACTACGCGTGCCAGATATTCATTGTCCGTACGTCCGGCATCTTCTGCGTAAAACTCCACGTCATCTACGTAACGTCTTGCATATTTCACGGCAGCTACTGCACGTTCAATAATTTCTTCACGGGTTGAATTAAATTTATATTTGATATGCGAATCAGAAGTACCGATTCCCGTATGAATACGTTTATGCTTGGCATATTGCAGGGCTTCTGCCGCTACATCAATATCTTTCTGCACGGCACGAGTCAGTGCACAGATAGTCGGCCAGGTCACTGCCTTTGAAATTTCAATTACGGAATTAAAATCTCCCGGACTTGAAATCGGAAAACCGGCTTCAATTACATCCACACCTAATGCTTCCAGCTGCTTTGCCACCTGAATCTTTTCCACTGTGTTCAACTGGCATCCCGGTACCTGCTCCCCGTCGCGAAGAGTCGTATCAAAAATAAATAATCTGTCACTCATAATATTATCTTTTTATTTCTTGTTATCTCAAAAAAAAGCCTTTCGCACAAGGAAGTGAGAAAGGCTTGATATAATTTCATTTTTACTATCAGTATGCGCACGACTCACTTCCCACTGGGCTTTCCAGCAGATTAATCAGACCGCATAGCAAAATATGTAAAAACAAGTTGTTCATAATCGTTCGTTTTATCTATTTCCTTTTAGATGCTGCAAAGGTATACAATATTTTGAAATAAGAAAATAAAAAGAAAGTTTTTTCACTATTTAAACAACAAATTCACACAAACAAAAGCAACAGACTATAAATCTATCATTCTGTAAGCAAACGTAGCTCATGCAGACAGGCTTCTACCTCTGTCATGCTTCCCATATGCTTGCCCATATCGTCCGAAAGCTTGACACATTCACGCCATTCCTGACTCTGACTCATCTTGCAGCGTGATAATTTCATCACAATGTTAGATGGCTGATAACCTGTGTCGTTCGTCAAGTTGGTACCGATACCAAAGGAACAGCGGATTTTTCCCTGGCAGTACTGATAAATCTTCAGTGCCTTCTCGAAATCTAATGCATTACTGAAGATAATCGTTTTGGTAGTCGGGTCAATGCCTAACTCCTTGTACCGGGCTATCAACCGCTCTATAAATTCGTATTCATCGCCAGAATCACAACGTACACCGTCAAACAACTTTGCCTGCTTCCGGCTGAAATTGCTGAGGAATGAATCAGAAGTATAGGTATCCGACAAGGCTGTTCCCAAATCACCATCGTACACGTTTACCCAGTTCTCCAATGCCATATAGTTGGCGTGCTTGTAACCAAACTGAGCTCCGTGAAACATAAACCATTCATGAGGATGGGTACCCATAGGGCGCATATCATATTTCATGGCAAGGTGACAGTTGGATGTACCGGTACAATACTGGGCATGCTCTTTCAGATATTCCACCACCAGCTTCTGCACGTCAAAAGAGAAACGCCGTCGTGTACCAAACTCGGAGAAAGGCATCTGGTGTGCATTCGACAGGTTCACCTTATCGGCCAGTTTGTCCAGTATCGTCTGCTTGTCTGGAATGCGATTCAGGAATTGATTTTTTATTTCAGAAACAATGGCCAATAGCGGCACTTCATAAAGAGTCACCTTATACAGATAATCAGTCACTGTCATCTGCAAATGATGCTGGTCGTCCAACCATACTTCTATTTTATTCGGATCAAACCGGAAAGAAGAAAGCCACTCCCAATACACACTGGGCAGAAAGCGACAATGTGTCGTCATGTATTCCTGCTCTTCCGATGTCAGTTTTACCATTTCCAGATTATGGATTTCGTTTTTCAAGGCTTCCAGAAATCCTTCCGTATATTCAGTCTCATCCCTATCTTTAAAAGTAAAGGTTCCAATGGCATAAGGGAATAACTTTATATAAGCGTATGAAGTAGTAAACTTATATAAATCTGTATCCAAAATTGTTTTTATCACCATGATATTTAATTTTTCTTGTGGTAAATATAAACAAGAAAAAGGATTGTCACAACTATTGAAGTATCAGACAATCCTTTTTTCTTATTTTAAATTCAAATTATTTCAGTTTTAAGGCCACAATACAGTCTACAGAAGGTTGCAGATTTTCTGTATGCAATACAATTCCGCCTTGGATTTTCTCCCATTTCACTTTTTCATCGGTACCGAACAAAGTAGAAGAAATGACTTTTTCCGTCACTGGCAAAGTCACAAACTGAGGCATGTGGTCTGCTAATAAATGTACATAAAGCATATTATCCTTACGGGTTGTGGTTCCCCACGAAGCACTCATCACATTTCCAGCAGTAGTGCCATAAATGGTTTCCCCATATTTCGACATCCAGTCTCCTACTCCCTTCAAACGTTCTACAGCCACAGCCGGAAGTTCACCATTAGGCTGAGGGCCGATATTCATCAGCAGATTAGTTCCTTTACCTGCCGCACGTACCAGCAGACGAACTAAATCAGTAACCGACTTATAATTCTGGTCTTTTATTTTGTACCCCCACATGCCATTCATCGTTTCGCAAGTTTCCAACGGAAGAGCACTCACTGACTGCCCAGACAACCCAGCTTTATTCTCACCGGGAAGGTCACGTTCAAACATCTGAAAGTCTTCACCTGGGTAAGGTGTTTTATGATGATTGTTTCCAATCAGACATGCAGGCTGTAATTTGTGAATCAGTTTATACTGTTCCTCTAACTTCCAGTCAAACCCATCGGGCTGGTCCCACATTCCATCAAACCAGATAGCACCAATCGGACCATAGTTAGTCAGCAATTCCGTAAGCTGATGATTCATGAACTGATAATAAGTTGCCCATTCTCCATGTGAGGTACGTCCAGTTCCATGCCCCGTATTTCCCAACGGATAATAATCTTCACGTGTCCAGTCCAGATGCGAATAATATAAATGCAATCTTATTCCCTGCTTGCGGCACTCTTCGGCCAACTCCTTTATCACATCCCGCTTAAAAGGAGTCGCATCCACGATGTCATAGTCTGAATATTTCGTATCAAACATAGAGAATCCATCATGATGGCGGGAAGTAATGCAGATATATTTGGCCCCGGAAGCTTTAATTGCAGCGACCCACTCCTGCGCATTAAAACGTGAAGGATAAAATCCCGATGCAGCTTTCGCATACTCATGGCAATCAATGTTAGCGGTATTCATATACCATTCTCCTTGGCCAAACATGCTATATATTCCCCAATGCAGAAATATACCAAACTTACCATCTTGAAATTCTTTTCGGGCTTGCAGATTCTCTGGAGTTGGTGTATAGTCAGTTCCCTCTGCCTGTGCCGACAATGAAAATATTCCCAATAATCCCCCTAGAAAAACCGTTTTCCAACGGTGTAAGATGCGTGTTCTCATACTTATTCGATAATTAAAAAACAATATAATTAGATTTAATCAGTTGCAAAGATACAATAAAATCTGAGTTACGGATACAAAAAAGCCCCGAAGCGTTTCCGCTTCAGGGCTTCCGTTAAGACGGCGACTACCTACTCTCCCACTTGCGCAGTACCATCGGCGTGACGAAGCTTAACTTCTCTGTTCGGAATGGGAAGAGGTGGAACCTTCGTGCA
>NZ_DBMACV010000076.1:0-15956 GCF_057861905.1 Phocaeicola sp.
TGCTTAAAGATACAAAATCTTTAGGTAATAACAAAGCCCCAGCTTGTGAAAGTCGGGGCTTTGTGCTAAAAAAGAAGGTGTGCTTTTTGACACACCTTCTTGTTCTAATTTGCGGGCAGATTTTCCGCCTATTGCTGCAAGGTTATTCCCATCAGTCCGATAACCACATCATTGGCTACCGTTTCGAGTGTAAGCGACTCAAGCGTTTTCTCTGCATCGAGTGGCATATCCAGCAAGACTCCTGCCCCTCCTTCTATCTCACGACCGTACACTCCTGTAATACCTAATTCCTTTCCCAAGTCACGACTGACTTTTCCGGTTTTCAGATGCAAGCGGTACGGACGAGGTTCGGATAGGACAAACGCCTTTCCATCTACATAAAAGTCCTGCTCTATCGGGCACCAGTTGTCCGGATTAGTCAGAGTCATTTCAGTAGATGTACCATCGGAATAACGAACTTTCAGGACACCATTCGCAATATGACACTGCATGTGATTCGTACTTCCGGCAAGCAGCAAGTATGCATGCGAAGCCTTTCCTGCCAGCGGTATGCAAATGCTGTTGGGATAATTGTCCCATAACGATGTAAAAGCAATGTTGTTTCCCTTTTTCATCAGGCGGAATGGTACTCCCAATGAAGTGTCGAACCGGTTATTCCGAACCAGATTCCGTAAACCACTGTCATCTATCGAAGCACTCAGCAGGGGATGACACCATTCTCCTATTCCCTGAACAGGAAGTTGCAAGGTAGTATACGGAGAACGTGGCGAGAAATACTGTTCCCGAAAAATCGAAGTCACCGAATCGTTCAGATATTGATCCATATTGACCATGCGACAGGCTGATGAATCAACACCAGCAAAATCCTCTCTCGCCGCGGCAGGCAGACTCCGGATAAAGACATTTACCGGCTGCCACCAGTTCATGTTCCCCTGACGGGTACGGACAAAAAAAGTATGATGTCCTTCACCCTTCTTTATGTTTGTGTTGTAACTGTTTCGTTCTACTTTTGTCGACACCAAAAGATGCTGCGGATCGTAAACTTCGCACAACTCGACTCCCTGAGGAGCACGAAGTAAAATCTGTCCACCTGCATCAACCTCCAGCTCTTCGGCGGCCAAAGTCTGTAAAAATTTCCCCTTCCAACGGATAATTACTTCTGCATTTTTCACATCAAGTACTTTCACAAGTAGCTCCGGATGCCCACTGGCTGCTTCAACAAAACTCCAGACTGTTTTCTTTCCATTCACCTCGACCGAGGCAACCTGTTCACGTATAGCCTTAACCTGAAGTCCTATTTCCAATGGTTTGCCGAAACGCTGGCAAATTTGATAAGTATCCGTATCTTTCTCTCTCAAGAAACTGTAAGACACGTCCGGTGTTTCCAGCGAAGCCTTGTCCCAATCGGACGGGAATCCCGGACGAATAAGCAGTCTGCCGTTCATTGCATCCGGCAAAATACCGTATACGCCTTGAATCAAGACCCGTGAGGCAACTCCTACAGGATCACCAAAATCGCGATAGCACTCGCCACGAGCAGCATCATAGAAACTGATTTGTCCAAAATTTCCGGGGCTGTCGCCCAGATACATTCCGTCGAGCACAGAACTCTTCAGCAACTTATATCCCTCATCAGCACGTCCTGCCTGAAAATAGGCAAGTGCAGTGTGCATCACTTCGGCAAAGGCAACATTATTGATACTCCATGAATACGGCAGCCAGTTGGTTGTAGAGATAGTAGCATACCCCTCGTCTTTCAGTCCCTTTCCGGCAACCGGGATATGAGGAATCTGTGTATCGACATACCGAGTAGCCTGATAAGCCTGAAACGGATCAGCCGTTTCACTGTCCAAAGCATGGTAAATAGTCCACACTCCCGCACTTTCATGCAGACGCTTATGCCCCATGAAATCCTGAAATTCCGCCCAGTGTCCTTTATCAGCCAGCCACAGACGTTTGTTCATCGCTTTCAGAATCCGGTCGGCTTCTTTCTGGTATGGTTCTGCATCTTCCCCAATCTTGCCTGCTATTTCCGCCGCCATCTTGTTGGCCCGATAGTTATAGGCAGACGAATGTGTCACAGCTCCACTATTATAATATAAAGCATCACTTGCCCAAATACAAGCATAAGCATCATACAACCCATCATTGTCTGGATCATAGTTCAGCTTCTCCCAAGCAAGATGACGGGTTATCACCGGCCACATCTGGCGGGCATACTCCAAATCACCGGTCCAGTTGAAATGCCACAACAGTTCATCGATGTAACACAAGTTCATGTCATAATGATGCATCTGATTGTTTCGCCGAGGATTGCGGCAAATATATCCGTTGCTATACTGAGGAGTTCTCCATTTCTTGACAGAACGTGCCAGATGCAAAGCGGAATCCTGTGCCGGATGCGGAATCGTATTGGATACATTGGTTACCTGACTAGCAGCATAGGCGTCGAAATGCTTGCGGGCACGGTCGTGCCATCCCAAAGCATCCCCTGTATAAGCTGCACGCCATCCGCTCAGAGGCATACGCCATCCTACAGCTCCATGAAGCCAGACTTCTCCATCCCATATTCCATCGGCAGCAACAGCAAGTGTTCCTCCCAGCGTATTGAAATACGGATCTGGAGTAGAAAAACGGATACGCGATGCCAGCGCTTTCCGGGCTTCCTCAGCCTTGCCATACAAACGTCTTCCTTCATCAGTAGAAACAAGCTTCAAATCCAGGTTTTCCAGTACCAAATAAGCCTCATCGGTCAATGCTAAATCGTACTCCTTCTGCATTTCAGGATGCTCCGGAGCCTCGAAGCATCCGGGAGGGTCAGCTCCCATATCACCGTTACGACTGAGTTTCTTTGCCCGAATCTCGGAGATGAAACAACGCAAAATCATATCGTCTGCCAAATCTCTGGCAGAAAATTTCCAGATTGCTCCATCAGAATCGGGAAAAGCCAATACAGAAACCGTGATTGTACCCTTGCCCCAAGCTGTATCTCTCAGCAGGTAGGTGCGCCTGCCGGCTGTATATCTGGCCTCACAGAACTCGATAGAGTCGAGAGCAAGCGAAAGTCCCCTGCCCTGCAGAAGGAAACGAATGTGCTTACTGTTACGCTTATCGTATGCTGCAAATACCGGACGGTCGCTCGTTTCAAGACGAAAAGGTGACCAGCTTCCATACAGAGCTCGTGTAAACCGGTTCTTTCCGTTTATGCAGACAAAATCATCTCCTTCGGGATAATACTGAAGCGTACGTGCAGTTCCCCGCTTATGTTCATTATAAGAAGTCGACTCTATAAAATCGCCAATCTTTTTAGCCTGTCTGGTTTGTGCCGGCAGAGAAAATACTCCCAATGCCAACAAACACACAAACGAAAACAAGTTATTCTTATTCATTGCTGACTATTTTACTTATTCCTAAACAACAAAAAGAGATTAACCGGAAAGCATACATATATGATGTTTCCGGTCAATCCATATATTAACTAACTCAACTCATTATGGCAGTGGCTTCAGACCTTCCCAGCGTACATTCCATGTACCATCTTTCGGGAAGCCCGGATTAACCCCCTCCGAACCGTCCCAACCTGCGCACATCATTGCTACAGCCGTAAGCAGCCCACCGTTACCCGGCAAGTATATACGCAGACGACCGTCCTGATAATTGTGTCCGTTTACCAGATACGTATTGGTACGCTTATCCATCAGCAAGGCACCTACCGCCTTTTCCGGTTTCCCCAGACGGGCAGCATCCATAGCAGTCATCGGATAATCCCATCCCCATGTCTTGTTCCAGTTCCAGTTATCCCATACCCAATTCAGAGTATTCTTCATATATTCGGGATTGACCAGCTTATTCATTGGCAAAATGCCTACTGCTCCCAGCACAGCCATGTGGTCGGATGTGAAACGGATATCCTTATACGTATCGACAGCTGTTTCGGCAGCTAAATACAATTTATCCTCGTTATAAGCAAGCGGTGACAGTTTTTCTATCAGCGTATCCCATTCGGGCACACGTTGCATGCCGGCACGCTCGCGCCAGGTTTGTGCTGTCTGCATGCCAAACAGCCAGTATGATAATTCAAATGGAGGATTTACCGTATCGGCAGCACGCAGTGTTTCCTGTGCAGGAATAGCTCCCTTCAGAATATAACGGTCGTGTTCCTTATCGTAAACGGCAAACGAATACATAAACTCAGCCGTTTCCTGAATCAGATCATTGTATTTTTTTATCAGTTCGTCCGATGGATTGGCACGATACAGTAACTCTGCCAGATAAATCAGATGTGGCTGTTGCCAGATAAGAAAACTGCCGACATTAGAAGGTGCTTCCATTCCGCTTGGATCGGTCATCTTCATCCAGCGTACTCCTTCAAATCCCTGACGCTTTGCTATCTCACGAGCAACGGGTTCTGCCTGATGATACCAAGCCAATGTACGGTCAAGTAGCTCAGGATGCCCCCACAAAGCGAACTGTGCCTGATGCCACCAGATCATTTCCATGTGGAACTTGCCAAACCAAGAATTATAAGTAAGTCCGGTTTCCTGTGGAGGAGTAGAACCAGCACACTGGATAGCCAACAGATACTGGCTCAGCACTACACGACGCTCCAGTTCCTTTGCTCTGGAATCGGTACAGAGAGAAAAGTCGACTACCCCACCTTTGTTCCAAAAATTATTCCAGTATTCAGACGACGCCTTTTCTGTTTCGGCGAATGTAATAGCAGGAGTTTTTGATTCCTCAGGAGAAAACTGGCAAGTAAACGCAAGAACCGTATCAGCAGGAGTCAGTACAAAATAGTTTTTACTCTTCTCTGCCAGTGAAGCCTCACCTTCCCAGCGAATGGTTACATAGTAAGTCGTGGCATCCAATTCACGTTTTAGTACAGCCGATTGCTTATCTTGTCGGACAAGAGTCGTAGAATGCTTGTCGTTTGCATTCCAGTCGCAAGCATCATCGCAATGCCCGCCCGTAGGATAAGGAAAGTGAAATTTTATTTCCGGATGCGACTGAGATGAAACTTTTGATGCAATCATATCGTTTACAGGATGACAAACCGTCTGCACATGATATGAAACTCCGGCAAGAGAGAAGCTGCTACTCACCTCACCATTCCACATATCCAGATTATGCTGAATATTCTGTAATTGAGAAGGTGTAACACCTTCTTTCAGTTCCAGCCCGACGATTCCCAGATGCAAACGGTGAGGGTTGGCACGAAGCCAATTTGAAGCATCACGCTGCCGTCCTTTTTCCTTGAACTGACAAGAGTATATTTCTTTATGTCCGCGACCAAAATCGTATTCCCTCCAGGCATCTTCTGGCTTATATCCGTCCGGATTAGCAAAACTATGCCATCCCCACTGACTCTGCGTACCTAACGGTACACCATTTTTATAAACCTCCGGAAAGGTTTGCAAGCCGGTTATATCTGTTGTAAAAGCAAACTCTCCATTACCTACAGATAAAGATGCCAGTGAATCTACAGCCGTTACAGAAGGATTGTTGCGGGTAACCAGCGCATAACGGTCGATAGGTTCCTGCTTTTCTACGCTACATGCTGTAAAAGTCAGGGCTGCCACTAAATAAATCAGTTGTTTCATGTATTCTAATTATTTCTTGAAATTAATGTGTAGGACCTTGATTGATAGCCCATTTATGTACATTGCGAATATAAAACATATAAACAAAACATTGCATAGAATAATGTACATTCTGATAGAAAAAGATACAAGTGCACAAAATTTGCACTTTTTCCGATAAAAATTTCATTTCAATCAACCGGCCCTTCTATCAAACTATTCATATACATTTCTACATTTGTGTAATATCGGTTAAGTGTAAAAGAGGAAGCATCACTTGCATCCTGCGGATTTAAATGATGTTTCTTTTCCCACTCATCAGGCATGCCGTCATCATCGCTATCCAGTAAAGAAGTTCCTTTTCTCAACTCAGGCCATCCTCCAGCCTGGGCGGGCGTATCTATGAATCCATTATTTCCATACGGCGAAACTCCACGCTTTATCTGGCTGATAATTTCATTATCATAATCGTCACGTACCAGACTACAGCCTGCCTGCTCCAGAACTTTACGATATGCCTCCTGAGGTGTATCTTCCGTAATAGGCTCATAGGCAAAAGGACATTTAACCAAACAAGCAAGTGAATCTTTTCCAAAAACACCTTTTCTGTTATCTTCTGAAACAGTGGGATTCCCCTCTAAAATATTCCCGCTTACATAATATTTACCAGTACCATCCTCTGCTACGTCCAGCAATTTATTAGGACATTGGATCCCAGGCCCCGGCTTATAATAATTGGCAACCATATTGATCCCGCCAAAATGTCCTCCACCATAAGCAGCTTTAAAGCCCCAATTAAACACAACATTATTACGGAAATCGACCATTTTGGTATTGTCTACCGACGAAAATCTTGGATTACGACTGGAGTGGTTAGCTAAAAGATTATGATGGAACGTAGCTTTATAACCTCCCCATATTCCCCCAAAGCCATGACATCCCTTAGTATGAACAGAACATGTAAGACTCTGATTAACCATACACCACTGTACAGTGAGGTTCCTTGTTTTATAAATCGACAAACATTCATCAATTGACCAGCTTGAAGTTAAATGATCTAATATTACATGATGCTGACCATATCGTCCTCCCCCTATACCATCAGCATCTGTTTTATATTTATCGCCAACTCTAACCCGGATATAACGTATAATAACTTCACTCGCGTTTATAATCAAAGGATTATCCTTCAGACAAATTCCGGCTCCCGGTGCAGTCTGCCCGGCAATGGTGATACTGTCATGATTAATACGTAAAGGAGTCTTCAATTCGATTGTGCCATCCACATCAAAAACAACAATCCTTGCTCCATGCTGTTCTACGGCTTCCCGAAAACTACCTTTGCCTGAATCATTCAAATTGGTAACTTTAATAACCTTTCCTCCTCTTCCTCCTACAGTATATTTTCCATAACCTTCCGCTCCGGGAAAAGCCAGACTCTGTGACTGAACATAGGCAAATATACTCAACAGATAAAACGAGAAACCTACCTTTTTTAAATACATATTCATAATTACATTGTCTAATCAAACAAGATGTAAAAAGGCAAGATAGGAATTCGTTCCCAATCCTGCCTTTTCAAATCTTATTTTATAAAATCAATAACAAGGATGTTGTTGACCGGCCAACCCTGGATTTACATCAATAATACTTGTTGTACTGAATGGTAATATTTCAACCATATTTTTTTGCAATCCATAAAACATTCTGGTTATAAATGTATTATCTTCATATACATTAGAATCTACATACAGTCCACCTTTACTTTTTATGGTATGACAGCCAAACATATTCAGGATGGTATAAGTAACTGGAGTCAGCTTCGCTCCAGAAGGAGCCGAATTTTTAGAGAAATAAACATTACCAGCTTCGTCTTCATAAAATTCTTTTTCAAGAAAACCTCCATTTACGTTATCATTCAATATATTCAGTTTATCAATTTCATCGGCAGTAAGCCCCATCGTTTCAAAATCACTTTCTTTAACAGTAACATACGGCAACGCAACAGTAGGATCCTGATAAACAGCTGTACCTCCTTTATAAGCACGGTATACATCTACATTGGCATATTTACCTTCGCGATTTGCCAGCTGATACAATTTTTCTTTCTCTGCAGTAAGTTGTTCATACAAGATACCCCAACGTGTCAAATCTGTTTTACGAAGAGATTCATGAGAAAGTTCCAGTTTACGCTCCTGTATTATCGCGTTTTTAAATCCTTCATAATCGGACGGTATTGTTCCAATCTTTGCTTCATCATTTTTAAATGCACGCATACGTACTTGCTTAAATGCGTCGATTGCATCTGCAGTTGGAGCATTATTCAGCTCATTCAAAGCCTCTGCATACATCAGCAATACATCAGAATAACGCAACAGCGGGAAATTTATATCACGCCGGCTGTCAGAAGTTCCTCTGTTTTTACACCAGTTGATACGATACTTACCAACTCCAGCACCTATATAAGTATTCATCTGATATGTACCGTCTGTATACAAACCATAATTACAAACAGAAACATCACGACGCTGATCGCCTTCATCGAATTCAAAATAGAATGTGGGCATTGCTATCATTTGTGCACCACCTTTACCAAATGTGCCACCAGATCCATTAGTCGGAATACCATTTACATAACCAGTACGCACATCAGAAGAATTTGCTCCATACCATCCATATTCTAACATTGTTTCTTTATTGTACTGCTTTGTACATAAATCGCGAAATACTTCATCGTAATTATCTAACAATCCATTTTCATTTTGGGTAATAACTGCCTTACATGCATCAGCCGCAATCTGATACAGCTCACGAACTCGAGCCTTGTCTTCACGCTGCGCGATACGAACTGTAGACGCATTATAAGGAACAGTACTCAAATCCCAGCGCAAAGAATAACCAGCAGCATACAAAGCGACACGAGCCAATATACCATAAGCAGAGTTCTTTGTAAAACGTTCAGGAGTTGATACCATACCTTCACTCTGCCAAGGTAACAATTTAACAGCTTGTTGTAAATCTCTGACACAATGATCATAAATTGTATCACGACTAACTCGTGAAGAAGAGAACGTCGTCAAATCGGAGGTTGGTGTTTCGGTATATGGAACATCACCATAAAAACGTACGATATTCCAATATGCATATGCTCTGATAGCCAAGGCTTCACCCAATAATGAATTTAATTTGAGCTGCTCACTTTCTGAAACTTTCATCAGAGGAATATTCTTTATACAGACATTAGTATATTCAATGGCCTTATACATACTATTGTATGTGCCACTCAGCATCGAAGAAGTAGAAGTATAGTCATAATTAGAAACATTGTATTTGGAGTTTGTTTCTGAAGAACTGGCCTCATCTGTACCTTCCAACAGTTGATAACCAAGTTCCTGAGTGTGTATACTTGGATAAGCCCCTACAACAGCCATCTCAGCACGTCCTACAGTTTCGAAAACAGAAGAGCTATCAGCCTTCGATTCCGAAGGCATGTCTAACCAGTCTTGACAGGAAGCGCATGTAAACAATAGTACCGATACGCCTACAATATTTATTATCTTTTTCATAATTATTAATTGCAATTAGAATGTTAAATTTACACCAATAACCCAGCTCTTAGAACGTGGATAAGAAGAATTATCAATACCCGGAGTCAAAGCACTGTCTTTTGCTGACACTTCTGGGTCGTAGCCACTGTATCCTGAAATAGTAGCTATATTATTCAACGTACAATAAACTCTTGCGTTGCTCAATTTCAGATTCTGAATCCAAGCTTTAGGGAATGTATAGCCTAAAGTAATTGTACTGAAACGTAAGTAAGAACCATCCTCTATATAATAACTGCTATGATCGCTGATAGCGGTTTTATTATTTTGGGAAATATTCCACATGATATCATCACTATATTGTCCCGGATTCAGCTCCGACAAACGAACCAAATCTGTAGTTTCCTTACCGGTAGATGGATCAATCAGAGTAAAGCGATTACTCATGATAGCCAATGTATTCTGATTGGATAAATACGGACCGATAAAGCGTTGAGTACTCATATTAAAGATATCATTACCAAAGGAAAAGTTCATAAATACAGATAAATCAAAACCCTTATATCTGAATGTATTATTCATACCACCAGTAAACTTAGGTGCAGCATTACCTATCACTGTACGATCGTTTGTAGACCAGACCGGATTACCATTTTCGTCAACTTCACCTGCTTGAGGAACATATTTAGCATCGCCCGGCTTTACCTGAGAACGGTCAAAACCTTTCAAGGAAGGAACTCCGTCTTTCAACTTATAAGTACCATCCGACAATTGAGTAAAGTCATCTGTCGTATAGATTCCATCATAAACTAATCCATAGAACTGCCCCAATGGTTTTCCAACTTCAATTTTATATCCCATACGGCTTTCATAATCCTGAATGAAGTAATTTGTCTCTTCATTACCATAAAGTTCAAGTACTTTTGAACGATTGAAAGCAATATTAAAGTCTGTACTCCAAGTAAAATCCTTTGTACGAATATTTGTTGTATTCAACACCAATTCTACACCACGATTACGAATTGCTCCAATATTCTGATACTGGTCACTATAACCTGTAGAAGTTGGTATTTTATTCTTAATCAAAAGGTTTGAAGATTCATTGTTATAGAAATCGACCGACAAATTTACACGGCTTCCCAATACAGAAACATCAAGACCAACATTTGTTGTTGTTGTTTTCTCCCATTTCAAATTAGGGTTTCCTAATGTCGTTCCTGGAACATACGTGATATAGTCACTTCCATTAATTCCATAATGTCCCGATCCATAACTTGTAGCATACATATTATTATCAATGTTATTATTACCTGCGGTACCATAACCAATACGAAGTTTCAGGTTATCCAGATAATCTACATCTTCCAAAAATGCTTCTTCAGAAATACGCCATGCAGCAGATGCCGACGGAAAGATTCCCCACTGATTGCCTTTTGCAAATTTAGAAGAGCCATCGGCACGTAAAGTTCCCGTAAATAAATAGCGCTCTTTATAGTTATAAGAAAGACGGCCGAATACAGAAACCAGACCTTCACGACTTTTACCTGACTTCCAGGTATAAGGTTCACCCATGCTTACATCGTTCAATCCAAAATTACCATCCGTAAACTTACGGTACTCATTATCCAAGTTCATCGATTCTGTATACCAGGTTTCCTGTCCTAACAAGACGTTAAAATCATGAGCATGATCATCTAAGTCGAAAGCATAATTCAATGTATTGGTCACCTGCCATGAATATTTTTCATCATTATTGCGATAGCCGTAACCATAGGGACTCTGATTGGCGTCAGCCTGACGAGTAGAACCATTATCCCAGTAATCCTCACGTACCTGCTGCCACATGTAGCTGGCTGCAGTACGCCACGTCAAATTCTTTATGATATCAATTTCTATGCCTGCATTTACAGTAGCAAAACGGGTATATTTTTCCTGATCAATTGCTTCATTATCCAATAACGGGTTATTAATATCATAATTATCAGCACCCGGCATATCAGAATATGCATCCGACAAATCTTGGCTAAGCATCTGTTCGTTGGTAAATTGTACACCACCTGTCACAGGCTGTAGAATAGTTTGTTTCAACTTACCTCCCAAACTACCACCTCCTTCAACTTTAGTCATCTGAAGATTAGAAGAAAAATCAAAACGAACGCCTTTCCATAGTTCATGATTTACTTTAGCACGTATACTATTCTTCTGGTAACCATGTTTTGCCATAATACCATCTTCATCCGTATAATTATAGCTAATCATGTACTTTGTTTTCTCAGTACCCCCTGTAATATTCACATTGTGATTTTGTGTAATGCCTGTAGAACCAAAAACTTCGTCTTGCCAGTCAAGACCTTCACGACTGCCATAATCATCATGAATACGACTATAGGCTCCACTATAAAAATCTGCATCATTTATATTTCCACCAAACAGATTGGCAAAGCTACTTTGATTACTTCGCAATAACTGGAACTCATACTGATATTTTACATAATCTTCTACTCCCAGCAAATCCAATTTTTTCCCCAAATGATCGAAACTTACGAAACCATTATAAGAGACTTCTGTCTTGCCTGATTTTCCCGATTTGGTCGTAATCAAAATAACACCATTAGAACCACGAGCACCATAAATAGCGGTAGCTGAAGCATCTTTCATAACATCGATACTCTCAATATCATTAATATCGACATTTTGCAAACCATTTTCCATCTGGAAACCATCGACGATATACAAAGGTTGAGTTCCTTGTGTTATAGATGTTCCACCGCGAACCGTAATATTGATTTCAGCACCCGGGGCACCACTTTGTTGAACAATGTTCACACCTGCAGCTTTACCAGCCAAAGCCTGTGCAGCAGTACTTACTGGTGACATCTTCAATTCATTTGCTCCAACAGAAACTGAAGAACCTGTCAAATCTTTACGTTTTACTTTCGCATACCCGATTGCAACAACTTCTTCCAGCATCTGGCTACTCTCCTTTAAGGTTACATTAATAGTAGTACGGCCTTTGATAGCTATACTTTGTGTTTCATAACCGATATAAGAAAAAGTCAACTCCTTTGCCGAATTAGGCACAGACAATGTATAATTACCATCCATATCTGTAATAGTGCCTATAGAGGCCTGACCCTTCACTGTAACCGAAGCTCCGATAACAACATCATTAGCATCCCTTACAGTACCGGTAATTGTTTTGTTCTGAGCAAGAACATTCAACGGAAAACTTATTAACAGAACAATTAATAAGTAAAAGTTTTTTTGTATGCTTCTCATAGTTGATTAGTAATACATAAATTAGTTATTAATTAATTTTTAGACGCTGCAAAACTATTAAATCTAAATGATTAGCACATATAAAATAGTACGTTTACCTATAAAATCATACATGCAACAAATATTCAATGAAACATCTACACAACAACATAAAACGAGACACAAATACCCACCGATTTATAGTTTTACTAAAAGATTATATTTATATGACAATATACATTGCAAATAAAAAGACCTGAAAATATCTCACGACATCTTCAGGTCCGAAAAACAAGAATTAATATTATCTTTATTTTACCAACAGTTCTATTTTCACATCTTCTTTATGAACGTTCGTACAATAATAAAACTCAGCGTCTTTTTTTGCACTGATACGTATATGTTTCAAAGTAATTCCATCAATAGGCATCTCTGGTATTCCATTAAAATACATAGCCCGACGTGCATTCGAACATGTCAGATACTCTATATGGATATTACGAAAACACGGAGTTGTTTCGTCTACCGGCATAGGATCAACTTTTACAGGAATGACTTCACCACTTTCCAAAACCTCGACAGCCGATTTCCCTCCATAATAAAGATTAAAGGTTACAGGTTCGGTCGGAATATCAATCATTGAAATGTTACGAATCCATATATTCTCTACAACCCCACCACGGCCCCGTTTACTTTTAAAACGTAAGCCCACGTCTGTTCCTAAGAACTGACAATTACTTACAGAAATATTCCGTACACCTCCACTCATTTCACTTCCTACCACAAAACCTCCATGTCCCTTGTATACCGTACAGCCATCTACTATTACATTTTCACAAGTACGGGCACGACGACGTCCATCTTCATCTTTTCCACTTTTCAAGCAAATGCCGTCATCACCGACATCAAATGAAGAATTCACGATCAAAGCGTTTTTACAGGATTCCAAATCGAGTCCATCACCGTTTTGAGCATAACTTGGATTCCGAACTGCTACATTTTCTATTAAAACATTCTCACACATCAAGGGATGAAGATTCCATGCCGGAGAATTTTGAAAAACGACTCCTTCCAGCCATACGTTTTTACATTCTATAAAACTAACCATAACCGGACGAAGAAAATGCCGTACACTTTGCCACTCCTCCTCTGTCTTCAGATTTTGCGGAACATTCATATTACTAATAGTGTCCCCTTTTAATGTTTCAGGATAAGGGAACCAATAATCAGGACGCTTATATACACCTCCTCGAGAAGTTGCTGCCTTCCATTGTCCCTCTGTAACTTTTTGCCTTTTCAACGGACGCCAATAATGGCCATTTCCATCAATCACTCCTTGCCCTGTTATGGCTACATTTACCAGATTTCGTCCAGATATAGGCGACTGGCAACGCCGGGTATCCAGTCCTTCGAATACAGTTTCTACCAACGGATATAAATCAACATCGGGAGAAAATAAAATAATAGCTCCCTTTTCTACATGCAAATTGATATTGCTCTTCAATACAATAGGACCTGTAAACCACACACCTGCCGGAACAATCAGTTTTCCACCTCCCTTTTTATCTAAAGCATGAATAGCTTTGGCAAAAGATTCTGTACAGAGATGCATGCCATCGCCTACTGCACCAAAATCTTTCAGATTCATTTCATTATCAGGAAAGGACGGAGCCTCTACACGAGGCATTTCAAATGGTAAATCTCTATAAAGTTTCTCATATTTATAAGGCTGTTTCGCCCCAAGAGCATTTACAACCAAGTAAATACAACAAAAAAAAACTACTATATTCTTCATAAGTTTTCAACTTGTTTAATAGCCCAATTGCAAACATCCCATAATATATGGACCTGTTGCTTTTGCATCATTATCACGTATTTTTTCACCTATATAATATTCAAAGCTTCCATCGCGGTAGGGATTTCCTCCCAATCCTCCCACCTGACAACAACGAGTCAAGGTTAAAGTGCCATCCGAGTTCTCACGCATTAATTTATCATTCAATCCTCTAAATGCTTTTTCTGCTACAGAACGGTACTTTTTATCAATATATCCCTTATTTATAGCCTTGGCATATGCATACATACACTGGCTCGTAACAGAGGCTTCCGGAAAGTTTCCCTCACGTTTGGGCTGGTCGATAACCTGATACCACAATCCATTCTTATCTTGATATTTGGGGAGAGTTTCTGCAAGTCCCTGAATCCAAACAATCATGTCAGCACGTCCAAGATGATTCTCAGGAATATAATCGAGTGCATCTACAAGAGCCATAAACCACCACCCGATACTACGCCCCCAAAAATTAGGTGAATGTCCAGTTTCAGGATCGGCCCAACGTTGAGATTTACTTTCATCCCAAGCATGATAATACAATCCAGTCTGCATATCATATGTATACTCATGACAGAGTCTGAACTGTTTTATCGCTTCATCAATCAAATCCGGACGATTAAACTCCACTCCATATTGAGCAAGAAAAGGAGAAGCCATATATAAGCCATCCAACCAAATCTGATGTTGATAGACCAGTTTATGCCAAAAAACGCCCTTCAAAGTACGAGGATGACGTTCCAATTGCTTAACCAGCAAATCCATCGCTTTCTTATATTTAGCGTTATGTGTTTCCCGATAAAGGTCGAACAAGACTTTTCCAGAATTGATAAAATCAAGATTATAAGCAGACATGTCGTATTTATAAATCTCTCCCTTATCATTAATAATCGTATCTCCCCACTCTCTTACATAATCAAAGTAACGATTATCGCCGGTAGACCTCCACATTTCAAGCATTGCGCAACAACCTACCCCTTGAGCATACCCAAAGAAAAGACGTTTTCCATGATCCAGCTGCCATGCCTGAGGGAAACGACGTATTTCTGAATCAGCAAATCGCCGCGACGCTTTTTTCGGAGCAAAACAATCTGTACGGAAAGGGACAGCAGGGAAACCTGCTCCATTGCATAAATTTATCCGAAAGAAAGTTCCCCAACCATACCTTACAGCAACAGG
The DNA here is from genome assembly GCF_057861905.1 of Phocaeicola sp. Taxonomy (NCBI): domain Bacteria; kingdom Pseudomonadati; phylum Bacteroidota; class Bacteroidia; order Bacteroidales; family Bacteroidaceae; genus Phocaeicola; species Phocaeicola sp. Next base: position 15,393 of record NZ_DBMACV010000076.1, read on the forward strand.
ATGTGTAACCTCAGGCGAGGTAAGCTCCAACTTATCTCCTTTTATTGCTGCTGATGCAGGATAAAAACGCTCATCTTCTCCTGCTATAAAAAAGCCCTTCACTTTACCACCATCAAGGGTTTTCAAGCCACCATCTGTATAATCGAAACTCAGTACAACTTTATTTCCACTAATCTTCATCTTTTTATATACAGGCCCCGAATAAGTCACATTTTTACCATATTGTTTGGCTAAAGCCCATGCAGCTAAACGTTCGCCTGCCACACGTTTGTTACGCGGATGAATATCCGTTGAATCTGCAGCATCTACAACAACTGCCATTCCTACATTTTTCAGTCCGCTCTCACGCCAAGCCTTCAACTGTGCTTCGCGAATCTCAGCTGGCTGTCTGTAGTGAGGAGCTATCTGCATAAAATAGAAAGGCATGTCTGATTGCCCCCACCGTTCACGCCAGGAATTTATCATATTACCTGAGTTCGGGATAAGTTTAGAATAAGGCCAGTTGTTTTGAGTCCTCAATATAGTATCCTTGCAATGCATCCGGTTTGTTTTCAAAGAAACAAT
>NZ_DBMACV010000077.1:0-15920 GCF_057861905.1 Phocaeicola sp.
GAGCGTAAATGGATTTCGGCTGAGGTAATGAAGAAAGACCGGCAACTTGTCGAAGCCGCCGGCCTTGATATTACGCCCGAACAAGGGATTTTATAGTTTAAATACCGGCTCATTGTTTTTTAGGGAACAGACCATCTTACCAGATTCAAAACCAGGTTCTAAAGCCTTCCACTTTTCTAACTTCTCCGGATTGGCTGTTAAATACAGTGTTCCTATTGAAATTTCAATTGATTGGCGCAATGAGTAAAATGCGGCATCAAAAAAACCTTCTTGAAAAAGGTATATAGAATTGGCTATCATTTGAGACGCTTCATCAAAGAACCTATTAGCTCCAAAGGCATCGATTAATCCTGTTTCAGCCCATGTAATATTGTCTATGTCCCAAATGTATTTAGTTGCATTGGGCAATGCAAACTTCCGAACTTTCCAACGTCCTGTTTCAAAGGCTTCTTGTAATTCATCGGATATATTCTTTTCCATACTATACTAAATTTATATTGTGACATTCAGTGACAACTACTTTTTTACAAAAATAATTATAATCATTTAGAAACGAATAGATTTACCTACTCTCAACCGGCAACTGCAAAATTATTAATTTGTCGGAAGAAAACATCCTTTGGGGTTTCAAAATTTAGTTTTTTACGTGGCCTGCGGTTGATTTTGTGCTGAATCTTGCGTATAAAGGCATCCGTCAGGGTTGAAAAGTCAGTGCCTTTTGGAATGTACTGCCGTATAAGTTTATTTGCATTCTCAATTGAACCTTTCTGCCATGAACAATATGAATCGGCAAAGAACACGAGGTTCGGATCCTTCGCGCCCTTTGGCGCCAATCCCTTGGAGATCAGCTTATGCGCACAGAACTCGGAACCGTTGTCGGTTGTTATGGAGCGTATGGTTTTTCTATAAGGGAACAGCAGCCTGACCACCACTTTAGCCAGCGGCTCGGGATGCTTGCCTTCGGGCAGCCTCTCCATAAGTATCATGTTGGCGCTTCTCTCGGTAATCCTTTCTAGCTTCCTTCTTGCAAAAAAGCACGCATATAATAGAAGTAAAGACTACTATTGCATGCGTGCTTATTTTTTTGCGTAATATTTACGCAATTATTTGGTAATTCAAATTATTATCCTTACTTTTGCGTAAAAATAACGCATAAAATGAAGGATCTAAAGTATTATAAAGAAATTTTCTGTTCTTCTGAGCTTGAACTCTATTTTATGGAGGAAAATGGAAGTTGCAGTTTTGTAAAAAGAAAATATGATTACATTTATCGATACGAAGAGGCTATCGTTGCTACCAATGCTCTAATGCCTTTGGTAGACTATCCCTCGTCAGATGATAGCTTAACAATTGTAGACAGAGTGGCATTTCTTTTCGGAACAAGTGATGGATATTTCCGTTTCACAAACTTGTGCGAAACCAATAAAATAGATATTAAGGAAATCGAATGGTAAAAATGAATGAAGAAAAGCAGTATTGCTATAAATATCCGCATCCGTCAATAACAACAGACTGTGTTATCTTCGGATATGATGTAAAAGATGGACTATCGCTTTTATTGATTGAGCGAAAAGCAGAACCTTTCAAGGGTAGGTGGCGTTCCCTGGAGGCTTTATGCATATTGATGAAGATACAGAATCTTGTGCTCGAAGAGAGTTGCAAGAAGAAACTGCACTTACAGCAGCTGTGCTGGAACAGTTGGGTTGCTATAGTGATGTCAATCGCGACCCTCGTGAGCGTGTAGTAACAATAGCTTACTATGGTATCATAAAAAAAATCAAACGTCGTTGGCGGTGATGATGCAAAAGATGCAAGATGGTTTGCACTTAATGAAATACCAACATTAGCTTTTGATCATGACCGAATTTTGAGGGATGCCGTCCATAAACTAAAAGAAAAAATTCACTTTGAACCTATTGGGTTTGAATTACTACCCGATGTATTCACAATGCCTCAGTTGCAAGAACTATACGAAAGTATTCTTAACGTAAAATTTGACAGGAGAAACTTTGCCAATAAAATCCTTAAGTTAGGATTACTCGAAGAATATGGTGAACGTCCAAAGAATAAAGGTTCACGTATTCCAATAAAATATACTTTTAACAAAGAGAACTATGCCAAACTTAAAAGTTCTGGGTTTAGACTTGAATTTTAAAACTATCATAAAATGGAAAAAGCAAAAGAATATACAAGCGAGGAACAGCAATGGCTTACGGAAAATCGTTTGTCAAGATTCCAAAATAGAATCACTCCGTCTTGGATAAGAGATCTGGGGAAAAACGAGATTTTTGTGTTTGGCAGTAATGTCAACGGTTATCATGGAGGTGGTGCTGCCAGATTCGCCATGAACAACTTTGGTGCTGTATGGGGAAACGGAGAAGGTTTACAAGGTTCATCATACGCCATTCCGACGATGGAAGGACTTGATAATATGCAAGATGCCGTTAAACGCTTTTATTTGTTCGCAAGAGCTCATGTAAATTATAAGTTCTATGTAACACCTATCGCATGTGGCATAGCTGGTTATAAACCTGAAGAAATCGCACCTATGTTCTTCGAAATTGCACATTTGGAAAATGTTTTTCTCCCTTTGTCTTTTTGGAAAGTTCTCACAGATAAATTGTTACAACTATGATTACAAACGATTCTCAAATGACAGGTGCTATAGGAGAAAGTCTTGTCGTTGCAGAACTAATAAAAAAAGGGTGGGTGGCGATGAATGTAAATGCTGCCGTCAGAAACTGCAAGGCTATTGATGTAATCTGTATCAAGTGTGATGAAAACACATGGCCGCACCAATCTTCGCTTATACAAGTAAAAGCAAGACGCGGAAAGGATTTTCCTACCGGCTTTTCACTTAGGCAGAGCATCAACTTGGAAGAACTAAACAGAGAGGTGAAAGGACCTTATGTTTTTGTTTCATTAGATGAAGACAACAATCCTGATTATTATATTTTGTCTCGCAGCCAATTCATAAAGCTGCTCTATTCGCTTAGTGATAGATACTGCAACAAAATTCAACGCGAGAAACCATTGAACCTGTCGCTACCAGCAGAACTCCATTTGGGGCTTTTGCAAGGAAACGATGGCAGACCGAGTAAAGGCTTGCCAGGTTTTAAGAATCCTTTCCCAGGAAATATATTCCATAATGCTTGGGAAAACATCTGGAAAGATTAGAATAGACACTATCCTAAATTCTACCGCATACCATTGTAGACAATTAGGTCTATAAGGGTATGCGGTTCTTTTTTTCATACTCAATATTACTCCCGAGATTTATTGAAATTATTGTGCAAAGGTATTTGTTATGCCTTATCGCTTTGCAAGGTCAAGGCTCTGCTTGGCTTCCAAAATCTCCACGCCTACGGGTCGTATTTTGGTGCCAAACCTTGCATCGATGTGCATAACACCTTTTTAAGGCACATAAATTCTAACAAATCCCGGAAGTAGTTTTACTACGAAAGGGAAAATAAAATTTTTGAAGTATGAGCAATATTTGTGACACGCAGTACAAGGTGAGAGGTTCACGCAAGGCATTGAGCGACCTTTGGAACACCCTTCAGATGATGGAGGTGAATAGTAAGGATGTCTATCTTTACAAGTTGGCAGAGCACTATGGCATTGACTATGAGCATAGAGGTATATCTGTTCGTGGAAAAATCTACTGGGCAGAGTTCGAGGATGGAGGACTGTTGTCGTTTGACACCGAAAGTGCATGGTCGGCTTGCGACCTGTTCTTTGATGAATTGAATAAGGTCCTTGGCAATGAACTTTCTATAAGTTACCGTGAGATAGAATGTGGATGTGAGATATTTTACGTCCACGATGTAGGAGGTTTCTTTCCCGAAGAGTGTTGTGTAAGCCGAGATTCAATAACGAAGTGCAAAATTTTCGTACTGAATAGCCACCACATTTTTGACGCTCGAGACTTAATGGCGGATTGGGGATGGGGCTTCACAAACCCACAGCCCCTCCCCAATCCGATATTAAGTCGCGCAAAAGGTAACTTTCAACTTGCAATACAAAAAAAGGAGACCGAAGTCTCCCTGAGATTAACTAATTTTGTGTTGCATATGTATAAACAATTAACCTCGGAGCAAAGGTCGCAAATTTTCGTCTTGCTCCAAAAGAAAATCAAGAGAAAAGAAATCGCCCTTCTTGTAGGGTGCAGTCAGTCAACGCTCAGCCGTGAAATCAGGCGTAATTCAACAGATAAAGGCAACTATCTGTGGGATAAGGCTCACGCAAAGGCAATGGATCGCCGGAAGCGTACCACAGCCAACCATGCAAAAGATCCCGCAATCGTTTGGGAAGCCCTGGATCTGCTGAAGGAGGATTACTGGTCGCCCGAACAGATATCGGCGGATATGAAAAGCCGTGGCAAGAATATATCCCACGAGCTGATATATCGTCATATCCGTGCCGACCAAAGCGGAGAACTCGCCTCTTACTGTAGGCACAAGATGAGACGGCAAGGGGGCCATCTTGACACTTACCGAGAGAAGCACCAACATGATACTCATGGAGAGGCTGCCCGAAGGCAAGCATCCCGAGCCGCTGGCTAAAGTGATGGTCAGGCTGCGGTTCCCTTATAGAAAAACCATACGCTCCATAACAACCGACAACGGTTCTGAGTTCTGTGCGCATAAGCTGATCTCCAAGGGATTGGCGCCAAAGGGCGCGAAGGATCCGAACCTCGTGTTCTTTGCCGATTCATATTGTTCATGGCAGAAAGGTTCAATTGAGAATGCAAATAAACTTATACGGCAGTACATTCCAAAAGGCTCTGACTTTTCAACCCTGACGGATGCCTTTATTCGCAAGATTCAGCACAAAATCAACCGTAGGCCACGTAAAAAACTAAATTTTGAAACCCCAAAGGATGTTTTCTTCCGACAAATTAATAATTTTGCAGTTGCCGGTTGAGAGTAGGCTCAGCTGCCAAGAGAAATAAAGCCGATTTTAATCTTGAATTATCGACTCCCGACGGCTATAATTTCACTATCAATGCCGACCACGATAATTATGTCTGTGTCGGAGTTTCGGATGATGATGTGAGATCCGGATTAAAGACCAAATCCAAGGCATTCTTTAAGGAAAATGAAGCCGCTCTTAATCTTGAAAATTGTGAGAACTGGCCCTTCTACAAATTTATAGACTTTTCAAATTCAGACGGCCTATATTTGGCAGATTTCAGCGATGAGCTTACTTTTAGTCTCGTTTCTGAAAAATGCAGAGAGGAAATTGTTGGTATTATTCTCAAGCAGACACAAGAACTACTAAGACAGTATAAGCGGTCATTGAAATAATCAAAGGCGTGACAGTTTAGATTCTGCTAAATATTCTGCCCTTATTCCTATAGTTTTCATAATGTGTGAATATGATTTTCATACATTATGATTAACTTTGCAGTCAGATAAAGAAATTTGTATGGCAGACTCAACACTTCGCAAATATATCTGGCTCATAAACACCATTCTTGACGCCAGAAAAATAACTTTCAAAGAAATAAGTGACAAGTGGGACATCTCAACCCTTAACTATAAGGGGACTGAGTTGTCCAAACGCACCTTTCATAATCACCGACAGGCTATTCTCACGGAGTTGGGCGTTGACATACAATGCTCTTCAATGAGAGAGAACAGTCAGTATTTCATAGCCAATCAGGAAGAACTTGAAAATAATGAAGTGTTGAACTGGCTTACAGACAGTATGGCAACCGAGTCATTATTGCTTGAAAACAAGGCTATCTCTGACAAAATAGTTTTGGAACCCGTACCCGGAGGTCGGGAATGGCTCCCCGTTCTATCACAGGCTTTGAGAGATAATCTGCGCATAGTATTTCAATACACATCATTTCACTCAACCAAGAATAATTTGAGTGATAGGATATTGGAGCCGTTGTGCTTAAAGTTGTTCAAAAGGAGGTGGTATATGCTTGGCCAAACCGTGGATAGCGGCAAGCGGTTGATATTTGCTTTAGATCGCATCACTAAACTCGAACTATCATCAGAGCAATTTACCTATCCCGAAGATTTTTCTGCAAAAGACTTCTTCGCAAACTTCTATGGGATTTGTTCTGACGGATATTCTACTCCTACTCGGGTTATCCTGAAATGCTATCGAGAATTTCCCAAATATGTAAAATCATTACCACTACATCCCTCGCAAGAGGAACTTGAACACGGGGATGGTTTTATTACCTTTGGATACTATATGTCACCAGCATACGACTTTATTCAGGAAATAATGAGTCATGGCGATGATATTGAGGTTCTTACTCCAATATGGCTCCGGAATCTTATAAAAGAGAAATCAGACTCTCTGGCAGCGCTCTACAAGTAGTCTCAAATTTTTCTGCAAATCGTTTTCATATATGAAACGATTTTTCATACGTCCTCTATAACTTTGCCGATGAAAAGAAACAAGAGGACATTGAAAACATCGGTCAGACCTTTGCCATCTGTCTGCTGAATCCGGCAGACTTCGTTCCGAATTATCGGAGCGCACCCCAAAGTTTATTACTCGGCATCGACCCTGCACGCTGTTCACTCCGGTCGTGCATGTTTCATCACCTTCGCTTTGCTCTCGGTGATGTGAAATGCACTCCCTCGTTCACAGCGCACATTGCCGAAGCCTCGACCATCCGGCACACACGAAAGTAAGACCGATGTTTTCACTGCTCTCGCAAACTGACAAAACTATGCGAGACCAAATTGCAGAATATCTCAAGGACGTGACCATCAGTAACCGAAAGGAGTTATTTGATGTGTTGAATTTCATTGCACCGCTTATTGACGGTTGGAGTCTGGCCGAACCCAAGTCCGGCAGACAGATAATGCGATTTGCGTCAGCCAACACAAGAAAGTCCGCCTATGTCGATTTTACGATACCCAAGAAGTCAGGTGGACAAAGAAAAATCAGCGCTCCTGTCAAACCGTTGAAGGCTATCCAAACAGCACTAAATATAGTTCTGCAATCCATATTCGTTCCCGATGAACACGCCACCGGTTTTGTATTAGAGAAAAGTGTCAAGGATAACGCCATGATACACGTGGGTCAAACCTGCATATTTAATACAGACCTCGAAAATTTCTTTCCGAGCATAACAAAACTCATGGTTCGTCGGGCTCTCCATCGAGAGCTTGGTGATAGACTGCAAAGCAATGAAGTAATCAATATTATATGTAGAATTTGCACCGTTCCTGACAGTTCGGGTGTCGAGGTGCTACCACAGGGCGCACCGACATCGCCTGTTCTGTCTAACATTGTGCTGAAGAGCCTTGATAAAGATATGTCAAAGCTTGCTGAAAGAATGGAATGTAAATATTCGCGCTATGCCGATGATATTACATTCAGTCATAGTAAATCAATTCGCAGGATGAGTCCTTTCTGGCAATCAAGGATTTATAATATCATTGCGAAGTATGGGCTCAAAGTGAATGAAAAGAAGACAAGGACATTTGTACCGGGTACACGTCGAGAGGTTACCGGAGTCGTTGTAAGCGATAAAATCAACGTTCCCCGTTCTTATATAAAACAGTTGCGGGTGCTTCTTCACTTGTGGGAGAAATATGGCTATGCACAAGCACAAATCATCTTTACAAGAGATTTCTACAAGGGTATCGAAAAGAGTCTTGTCAATGTAATCGACGGTAAAATTAACTATCTTGAAATGATCAAGGGCAAAGAAGACTCTACTTATCGTAAGTTCAAAAGCAGGTTCAAACGTCTTCAGTGGGAAGAAAAACAAAGTACTAACCAAATACAAAAGGCTATATGAATATAATTTATTTACACGGACTTTCCTCGTCGGGACAGTCCAACACCGCAAAAAAACTTCGGGAGTTACTTCCGGATGATAATGTTGTCACACCTGACATTCCGGTCAGCCCAATAAAGGCTCTTCAGTTGTTACTGAGTCTTGCCGGAGAGTATGGAGCTGATGATACAATCGTAATAGGCACATCTATGGGTGCGATGTATGCCTCTCAGATGAAAGGTTATCGCCGAATCCTTGTCAATCCCGCGTTTCACGTCTCAGACCTCCTGAAAGAAAACAAGGGTGAGAGACTACAATTCTTCTCAGAGAGAGAAGATGGCAGTGAATACTTTGAGGTCTCGGAAATCTTGATCCAAGAGTTTGAAGAAATGGAGGCCAACCTGTTTTATGTCGATGACATTACTCCGGAATCGGTAATAGGACTCTTTGGTGATAAAGACGACGTATGCAACTGTCTTGACGAGTACCGCGAAAGTTATTCCTACTGGTCATCTTTCAAAGGTGGTCATCGACTTACTGAAGATGTTATTACGAACACCTTGCTCCCGGTAATCAAATGGTTGAAGCATCCGGACTACACTTCTGGTAGAACCTATTTGCCGTTTGATGATATAACTCCCGGCGACACTGGCTACATCGGCGAAATGGATAACGATGAGAATGCCTTCAAAATATATAAGAAAGGTTTAGGAGGTAAGTGGTATGAAGAAATTGTGCGTGAGTATCAGGGCACAAAACATTACGATGGGCGCGAAATCAACTTACATTTTCCGTCCCTCCCCGAAGGCGTAAACGAAGAATCGGTAGAACTTGTGTACGGCAATCGTTTCTGTCATCTCCCTTCGATTGAAATCTATGGAGAGCATGGTGTTCAAGTTACCAACGGAGACTTCATTATCAATGAAAGCATTAGTGTCCACAGAAAGTAATGGCAGAAATCCGAAATAGAATCACGGCAATATTGTCGCGAATGAAGCATGACACCTTCGAGCGCGATGAGGCTCTCGCACTTAGCTTGCTCAGTGCTCTTGCCGGGGAGAGTATATTTCTCCTCGGCTTGCCCGGTGTCGGCAAATCCATGATTGCCCGCCGATTAAAACTTGCATTCGATAATGCTACCGTCTTTGAATACTTGATGTCGCGATTCTCGACACCCGATGAGATTTTCGGGCCCGTCAGCATCTCCAAGCTTAAAGATGAAGATTGCTATGAACGTGTCACATCCGGATTCCTACCCGAAGCAGAGGTCGTTTTCCTTGATGAGATATGGAAAGCCGGTCCCGCTATTCAGAACGCCCTTCTTACTGTTCTGAACGAAAAAATCTATCTCAACGGCAATCAAGAGCTTAAGTTGCCAATCAAAGGGATAATAGCAGCCTCAAATGAACTTCCGGCTAAAAACGAAGGTCTCGAAGCATTGTGGGATCGTTTTCTACTGCGATATGTTGTCAATCCCATTGAACAGAAACAGAATTTTTTTAGATTGCTTTCTGCGCAGACTTCTGAATCGACAACAGAAGAATTTGGGCCACTGACCTATGACGATTTTATTTCAGTGCAGTCAGAAAGTCGTAAGGTAACTATACCCGAGTCAGTTCTTGAAATCCTTTACACAATAAGAGGGAAACTTAACGAAAAGATAAACGCTAAAGACGTGGTTACGGGTGAGCCTGACCCTGAGAACCTAAAATATTACGTTTCTGACAGACGTTGGAAAAAGGCTGTCGGAGTCATGAAAATGTCGGCATTTCTTAATGGAAGAGATGAGATAGGTCTTTCTGACCTGCTTCTATTGTCGCACATGCTTTGGAATGATGAGCCGTCAATCCCGGTTGTCAAACAGATTATTGCCGAAACTGTTGTCGCGTCATTGTTCAGTGACATATTGGAGCAATATAAAAGTTATAAACGCCATGCTAATGTTGAGAATAATGACACACGTCTATACTCTCCGGACCAAGAACACTATATCATTCAATGCGATGATTCCCCTCTGAAGATTAAAATCAAGGATTATCAACGTATGCAGTCCTCTCCTGATGAGGTTTTCTTTGGTTCAGAGACTACAGACAGTACCCTGATGCTTCGTTCTCGGGGACAGTTCGTGATGAGGTTTGTAAAAGATGGTGTGATTTGTATCAATAACTACAACTATTTTCTCCGGACAGAATCTGATAATCAACTTAGTAAAGACTTTATTGCAGAGATCGGGGATACAATTGACGGCATTGCTAACAAACTATATGTTGAAATGAATCATAATCTTTTCATTGCAAATTCCGATTTATATACACCCATAAAAGAAGTTGTCGCGGTCTATAGAGCAAGAATAGATTTGATGTGATGAGAAAGCAACATCTGACATATCTGCGCAGAGCCACTGGCATAGCCTCTTCCATAAAGGGAGGAGCGAGAATGCTTGAAATAGTTGGCAAAATTAGGGCTGGAAAGACCCCTGTTTATCAGATGATACGGGATATTGTCTGCGACTCGCGTTTTTACTGCGTTGTGGAGGATGACCTGTTCTGGAAAAATTACGCAACGACAGTCATTCGCCATTTTATTGATTCTCTTTCATCGGAAGACTGGGAAAACGAAGAGCGAAGAACCGGGAAAAAGGAAGATTTCCTGAACGCATGGCTATCCAAACACATCTTTCCACTAAGCGTTGAAGAGAAAAGAATAATTGCAAAATCCATGCAACTTACCGCCGGTAATTCCGGCAAACCAGTTCCTCTTGGTAGCAGTGGAAATGAAGTAAACCAGGACTCTGACGGATATGACATTCAGATAGAATCAGGTATTACAGATAAATCCAATAGTCCGGATAAGATGGGCTACTCACTACCTACAGATATTGCAAACTATGCAGAATCTTCAAAAGGAAGTTCTCCCGGCCTTGAGGTTGATAGCCACAAGGCTGAAGCTGAATATCTTCAACTACTTAATCCGACAATCGTTGAACTTGCCAAGCAAATAGGTCGGAGTGGAGGCACGAGTCACGAAGTAACCGGTAAATTTCAATCTGCTTCACGAAGTGACATAAGCGGTATCACTATCGGTAATGACCTCAATTGTCTGTTGCCTTCAGAACTTGCTCTGTTAGGAGCAAAATCTACTGAAAACCTGTTTTATCAGCGATATGTTCAGAATCGTCTTCAACTGTTTTCATCCGCATCCCACTCTTTTGAGGTTGCCAATGATAAATCAGGTCCAATCTATATATGCGTTGACACAAGCAGCTCTATGGAAGGAGAACCGGAAGTGACGGCAAAAACGTTGGCTCTTGCTGTTGCTATTGTGGCTCAGAGAGATAGAAGACCGATCTGCATGATAAACTACTCCCATAATCTTTCATTTTTTATCCTCACAAATTTGCACCGTCAGCGCAAAAAATTTCTTGCATTTCTGTCTCATTCTTACGCTGGCAGTAACGATGAAAACAAACTTTTTTATTTTATTTTCAAGAAGTTGCCATCTATTCCCAAGTATAAGCTCTTTGCCGACGCATTCAAAGGGGCCGACATACTCATAATATCCGATTTTATCTGGAGTTATATTTCCAATGAAAACATGGAACTGATTCAAAAGGCTCGTAGTGAGGGGATGATATTTTACGGCTTGGGGATTGATGTCAGAGAACATCAACTCGATATGTTGGATGACCCGGAAAAACATGACGACGAAATCCGCGATGGTTATAATTTCCTAAAGCAATGCGATTATCGTTATCTGTACGAAAATGGTTCAGTTTTTGAGTATATTGAAAAGCCTTTGGTTCTATGAGACTTAAAATGAGACTTGAAGATGCGATGGTCTATGTACTGGCTACCGCCGGATATGGAATGACAACACAACGGATAGCGGAAGTTATCAATAATGAGAAACTCCACATTCGTGTTGATGGCAAACCTGTTACCGATAAACAAGTATATGCCGCTGTCTGCCATCACCCGGAAACCTTTGTCAAAGAAGGTGGTCGCATTTTGCTTTCAATGTAGAATTTTTAATCCTGTATCGCACTTTGATACATCATCATTCTACCTTTGCATCGTAAACATTAAAAACACCTAAAGATATGGAACCTATTACAAGTAATGATTTCCTTAACTCAGTTCTTGAAACTGAGGCATGGAAAGAAGTCTCTCAAAGCGGGAGCCTCAGCATGACGATGATTGAAAAGTTTGCCGACAAACTTGACTGGGAAGAGGTCAGTGGCAACAGGAATATCATCTGGACGGTCGAGGGCATAAACAAGTTTGCCAACAAAATCCATTGGGATGAATTTTCCCGTTCATGCCCGGAAAACCTTCTCTCGGAGTCAACGCTTCAAAAGTTTGCGTCCAAGTGGGATTGGAAGACGCTTTCCAATCGAGACGACATCTACAACAACTGGCGTCTGCTCGAAAAGTTTGCTGACAAGGTAAACTGGGGCGAAATCATCACCAGCTGGGATATTGAGAAGCCTCTTGAGTTCTTCTCGCGTTTCCAGCAGTACATTCCCATGTCCAAACTTCAGGACTCCCGTCTGTGGAATACAATGGTCGAAGCTCGCGCCAAGCATCTGATCCAAGAAGCCATCGGCATAGAATAAAAATCTCGGGTACGCAAATAGACTGCGTAGCAGCATAGTAATTTTGCGCCCGGATTTCAGAAGCCATTTGGCTATTTACTGAAAATCAAGTAACTTTGCACTCGCTTTCGAGCGCATAATAAAAGAAAACAATGCAGACAACGCAACTCAACATATCGTTCACAATGCTTCGCCGTAGCTATCGCAGCTTCGACAGCAGTCTCTATCGCATCAGCTATAGAGGCTACCGAAGTGTGCCCGGTGGATTGCTCCGACGATATACCTATGCGGTCTGTATGAGTTGACATAACGTAACCACAGACAATCAGGATAAAACAGTCGGAAGGTCCACAACACTTTCCGACTTTTTTGTGCCCTGTTATAGCTTATCCTATTGTCACGGCATGGCACCCAAAAACAATTCAATCATGAACGAAGAAGACTATTATCGCAGCCATGCCAGTAAACAAAAATGCACTAATAAGATACAAAACCATAGACCGGTGCCTGAGGAACAAGTACAGGCGGTGGACTCTGGATGATCTCGTCGAGGCTTGTTCAGATGCCTTGAGCGAAATGGAAGGAATAACCAGAGGCGTTTCAGTCAGGACAGTTCAGGCCGACATACAAGTCATGAGGTCTGATAAACTCGGCTACGAAGCACCTATTGAGGTTTACGAAGGTAAGTTCTACAGATACGCCGATGAGGACTACTCCATATCAAATTCGCCATTGGATTCAAATATGTGCGACCTCATTTCAGACGCAATCGACAAGTTGAGACAATTTGAGACAGTCATGCCTGCCCATGAACTCGGCGATGTCTTATCGAAGGTAAAACACAAACTCGAACTTCTGCTTGAAGACGCATAAAAAGAGAGCTTTGACATAACCTACACACGGCATATTGTCAAAGCCATTATTTGTTTCGGTACTTCCGGCAAGATTCGAACTTGCGACCCTCCCATTAGAAGTGGGATGCTCTGATCCGCTGAGCTACGGAAGCATTCACTGGTATTTCCGGCAGGAGTCGAACCTGCGACCATCTCATTCGTAGTGAGACGCTCTAATCCACTGAGCTACGGAAATATATTGTACTTCCAGCAAGACTCGAACTTGCGACCCTCACGTTCGTAGCGTGACGCTCTAATCCACTGAGCTACGGAAGCATATATTTGTTGGGGCGGTAGGACTCGAACCTACGATGTCCGAAGACGGGAGATTTTTTCGCCATGCGGCTCAAGGAGCTCCAGTCTCCTGCAATAGTCACTATGCGACACCCCAGTTTTTGCGGAAGCAGAAAGATTGGCTCAGATTGAGTTTATTTCAACGGTCTTCGCCTATTTGCAATTCGACTTTCGGAGCCTTTTGGGAGGCTCGCCCCCATAGCGAGGGCTGGTTTCTTTCTCCGAAAGCGGCAAGCCGATAACGACCGCTCACCCATACTTCCTTTTGTTTGACACTGCAAAGTTAGATAGCCCTGATGCAGCCTATCTGCGTAGCGAAGGAAAAAATTACACACATCAAAAAAATTGCTTGTAAGCACTTCATTCGAGCAAGGTGGGACTATTGCAATATCACGCCAAGATGACAAGCTTACCGGGGCGATATAGATTGGTCAGTTGTTCTCAGCATAGTACTCTGCGATAAGTGCATCAAGACATCGTTCAATTTCGTCAATGCTTTTGCCAACAGCTTGGAAAAGGAACTTATCAGACGCTCCTTCTTTCATTACTTTACGCTCCACCCAGTACCCGGACGCATCAATAATCCCAACATTGTAATCAGCATTCCATCTGAATTTCAATTCCGGGTGCTGGTCATTTGAAAACTGGATATCGCTTCCCCACCAAAGTTGAACATCTCCATTGTCAGATACACGTTCTGCTGCAACATTATATCCCCTTTTTTCAAGGAAAGCCAGGGCCTCATTTCTATTTCTTGACCACCAAGGATCATCGCTGATGCGGTCAAATCCAATCCTCCAATTGTTTGTTTTCCCATTTGCACGATAAAAACAAGAACAATTATGATACCACCGGAAGCGAAGCTCTTCGCCTCCTGAGTGACGCAATATACCTCTGATAACCCCGTCTTGTAAGAGGGCTTTTTTTGTTTGTATGCCTTCTGTATCGTATGAGTTTGACCATGGAAGTTCCGAAAGATCAGTTATGGTTTCTCTTATAAGAATCCTACGGAAGATGGGTTCAAATCGTTCTCTTCTTAGCTTATCCTTTAACTGGTTTGCCGAGAAGTCAAGACAATGAACATCACTAAACAGTTGATTCATTTGGGTGATGCTTTTTGTGAAAGCCTCTGCAAATGCGACTCTTGTATTTAGAGAGGCAGAATCATTATCTTTGTACGCCAGTCCATTTCCGTCTTTTCCGAACCACCGTTCAAAATTATGCCAAATAGCGATGAAAGTCTCGCCTACATAATTCTCGTTATGAACCAAGAGTGGTCTGAGTCTGCCCTCTAACATTGGGTGACTTTCGGAAACACGAATTGCTTTAGCCAATTCGCCTCCGTGAATGAGTAGCGAGGCTTTATAACATTCTTCTTCAAGTTGAGTTCTTTCGTATCGAGTCTTATCATATTGATTGGCAAGGTAGGATAGAATATCAAGAGAATGATTGGCAAATTCGCTATCTATACGTTTTACAAAAGCAAAGAAGGTATCCTTATCACTAACGGTATTATAGGCATAGTTTCTTACAAAGCGATTCCATTCTTGAAACTGCTGAGAAGCGTAATCTTCTCCCTTAAAACAGAGCAATCCGAATATCTCGGCACGTTTCTGGAAATTGGATGGGATATCTAATATCCCATCAGGCAAAGAGGCTTTTTCTGTATATAAAAGGTACAAAAATGGCTCTGAAACAAGGGTGGGCATTATGATTATTTTGCAAAGTACTCACTCTTCAACCAATAGGCATAAATCGGGTCCTGGAACGAGATATCACCAGCCTTATTATCCAATATATCATTCTTGATAAAGGCAATCTTTGAGCGGGATATTGAGGTCGTTGAAGAGATTTGATAGCGATGCATCACTTCGGTCGAACTGATGGCCTTTTCTCCAGCTATAAGAGCCTTGAGGTAGTTCAGTTGTAAGTGGTCAGTGTTTCGGTGATTGTTACAAACAACAGCCTTATGTGGCAGCGGTCGCTATTTTTTAAGATTGTCCGAGTAGTAATATTTTGAACAGAAAAAGAAGTATTATTTCTTTTATTGTTCAAAATATTACTATATTTGCAGTATGGACAGGCAATTAAATGAAATAGGAACCATTCCAGTAACGACTTCAATCATTGAATCGTTATATCCAGAACTTAAGTCTGCTGACAAGAAAGTAACCTGGCTCGAAAAGCAAGGGATTATCATCAGATTGAAGCGAGGACTTTATGTGATCAACCCCGAATATTCAGGAAAGACCCTATCGAGTGAGTTGATAGCCAATCATCTCTATACACCTTCGTATATTTCAATGTCTACTGCACTACGATATTATGGACTTATCCCCGAGGCTGTATATGTTCATCAATCAATGACGGTAAAGCA
>NZ_DBMACV010000078.1:0-15690 GCF_057861905.1 Phocaeicola sp.
TGTTGTTAATTTGTAATTAATTGTTTGTCAGACTTAAATATACAAAATAATTCGGTGATTACCAACTTTTAAAGATACTTTCTTATCCCGAACTCACGTATCTATTTGGTGGAAATTCTGCCTGCTAATTCTTTTACTTGTATTAGCACCACCTGAGATTATGGCACAAAGCCTAACAGTAAAAGGACAGGTAATAGACGCCAACAACGAACCTATTATTGGAGCATCTATCGTCGAAAAAGGAAACACTTCTAACGGAACCATCACAGACTTCGATGGTAACTTCAATTTCAAGATTTCAGGAAAAGGGAAAAAAATCATAATTACTTATATTGGCTATCAAAGTCAGGAACTGACCGTTACTCCCGGCAAGGAAATGAAAGTTACCTTGAAGGAGGACGCACAGGCAATGGACGAAGTTGTAGTCATCGGTTATACCAGCAAAGCACGTAAAGATCTTACAGGTTCTGTCGGATCAGTTTCAGGTGTAAAGATCGCAGCCATTCCGGTTACTTCGGCAGCTGTAGCATTACAGGGTAAAATAGCCGGTGTACAGGTCACTACCGTCGATGGTGCACCGGGAGCAGATATCAACATTCGTGTACGTGGAGGAACGTCTGTAACACAGAGCAACGAACCTCTTTACATTGTCGATGGATTTCAGGTAGACAACATCAACGATATTCCTCCTACAGATATTGCATCTATCGATGTACTGAAAGATGCTTCTATCACGGCCATCTATGGAGCCAAGGGTGGTAACGGTGTAGTAGTAGTAACCACCAAATCGGCAAAAGCCGGAAAAATACAGGTAAGCTTCAATGCTCATCTCTCTACCAGCCAACTGGCCAAGAAGCTGGATTTGATGAATGCAGCAGAATTTGCACGCTACCAGTACGAATGGTCTGCATGTAACGGTAGCCGTTCTTCGAATGCCAAGTTCTTCCGTGCAAACTTCGGTAACCCGCAAGACCTTGACATGTACAACACCTTGCCGACTCACGACTGGCAGGACGAAGTCATGGGAGAAAATCCTATCAACTATTCTACCAATGTAAGCATCGGAGGAGGTACTGAAAGAATACGTTTCAATGCATCACTGACACAAAGTGAAGATAAAGGTATCATCATGGGATCGGGAGTACGCCGTACAAACCTTAATATCAAGACGGCTATCGACATCACCAAGAACCTGACTTTACAAATCAATCCTAAATTTTCATTCCGCCGTGATGAAGGAGCTGGTGGCGACAACATTGGTACAGGTGGTATCATCGATGTACTCCGCTATCGTCCTACAAACGGTCTGCGTGAATTCGGATATGTAGACCCGTCATACGCTGATCCTGATGAAGAAGCACTGTTTACTTACACAAACCCTAAGAGTGATATCAGCATCAACCAGCAGAAAAAATACTCTTACAATTATACAAATGCGTTCTCACTGGAGTGGAAACCTGTTAAAGGACTGGTTCTTCGCACGGAAGCAACCATCGGATTGACATGGAAAGATCAATACCGTTTTTATGGAGCTCTGACAAGTGAAGGACAAAATAATAATTCACAGCCTGTTGCCAATATCCAGAAAGATTACACACTTAAATACATCTGGACGAATACGGCTTCATATGGATTTACACTGAACAATGTACACAACATTTCCTTGCTGCTGGGACAAGAAATCTACCACAGCCAGAATACTAAGAATGTACAGAAGAACCGTTACTTCCCACGTGCTTTCGAAGCCGATCAGGCTTGGGCTAACATGGGATTCGGTACTCCTCAGGAATCGTATACACAGCTTTCTACCCCCGACCGTACAGCTTCATTCTTCGGACAGGCCAGTTACAACTATAACCATAAGTACCTGCTTTCGTTGACAATGCGTGCCGATGGCTCTACAAAATTTGCTCCGGGAAACCAGTGGGGTTATTTCCCGTCTATATCTGGAGCCTGGGTACTTTCTGAAGAAGAGTTCTTGAACGGTGTAGAATGGATGGATCAGTTAAAAATCCGTGCGGCTGTCGGTCTGGCTGGTAACAACCGAATTGACAACGACATGTGGCGTTACTTATACTCAGTCAACTCTACAGGAGGCCCTGGCTTTGGAGAATCTACTCAATTCGGAGAACAATGGTACGGAAATCAGGGAGGTACGACTTTTGCCAACAAGAATATCAAGTGGGAAACAACATTGACAAGAAACCTCGCTGCCGATATCATCCTCTTTGGCGGACGATTGAATGTAACACCGGAAATATACTGGAATACAACCAAAGACTTGCTTTACAAATCAGATATTCCTTCTTCTGTCGGCTATATCAGCCAAATGCAGAACATCGGTCAGGTAACTAATAAAGGTGTCGAATTAAGTATTTCAGGTGATATCCTCAGAGGTAGAGATTATGTACTTTCTGCCAACTTGTCCTTGGGTATGAACAAAATGAAGGTCGACAAGCTGAACGGTACTGATAATGTTATCTGGGACCAGAACAGCCGCTGGAAATCAAGTTACAACGATTACTGCCTGAAGGTAGGCGATCAGGTAGGCTTGATTTACGGTTTTGTCTACGACGGATTGTACTCGATGGATGAATTCTATTTCGACCCGACAAACAACCTGCAAGCACTCCCCTGGGGATCGACTGCAGCCGAAAACGGAACCTCTAAAGATGCTCCTTTGGTAGACGAAAACGGAGTAGAACATCCCAAAACAATCATCAATGAAGTATCAGGAAACTCAAATTCCGGTATCGCTACACTCCCGGGAAAAATCAAGTTCAAAGATTTGAATGGGGATGGAAAAATTACGGAAGACGACCGTACTGTCATCGGTAATACGAACCCGAAAGTACAGGGAGGATTCGGAGTAAGCGGACAATGGAAGAGTTTTGACTTTGCCATGAACTTCAATTTTATGCTCGATTTCGATGTAAACAATGCAACAGCTTATCAACTTTCTTCATCCGAAGGAAACAGCAAGAAATTCTATAACGTTCTCGGAACATTTGCCGACAACGGATGGAGATATACTCGCGATGGAGATGGTGAATGTATGTACAAATGCTACTTTATCGATGGTTCTATCGACATGTACCGCCAGTTGAACGAAGGCAGAACATTGTGGAATCCGACTGACGTGACTCAGAAAATCACTCACTCTTATTTCATCGAAGATGGTTCATTCGTCCGCTGTCAGGACTTGACCATCGGTTACACACTGCCGGAAAACCTGACTTCGAAACTGGGCATTTCAAAAGCTCGTTTCTATGTTTCTGCATCCAATCTGTTCATCATTACCGGATATTCTGGTTATGACCCGGAAGTAGATATACAGACAGGTTTGACTTGCGGTATGGACTACAACCGTTATCCGCGTAGCCGTAATTTCGTATTTGGAACCAACATTACATTTTAATACCGAACGTACATGAAACTCAAAAATATATTAGTCATAGGCTTGACTTCGATGACACTGGTGTCATGCAACGACTTTCTGAAAGTCGAATCCCCGTCAAGCTACAGCGAAGAGTTTGTTTTCAGCCAGAAAACAGAAATCAACCGTGCCCTCAATGGAGTATATGCTTCTATCCTCGTAGACGATCTCTATGGAAAGGCTTTTCAGAGAACCTTTATCCTCAACAGCGATGTGGATATGATTATAAACAGTACCAACGTAGCTACCCATAACAGCTATGCACGTTTCGACTGTGACGATCAGGGAGGTGAAATCAACAAATTCTGGCAGGCAGCATACAAGGCTATAGAGGATGCCAACCGCTTTATCTACAATCTG
The DNA here is from genome assembly GCF_057861905.1 of Phocaeicola sp. Classification (NCBI taxonomy): domain Bacteria; kingdom Pseudomonadati; phylum Bacteroidota; class Bacteroidia; order Bacteroidales; family Bacteroidaceae; genus Phocaeicola; species Phocaeicola sp. The sequence goes on from NZ_DBMACV010000078.1 coordinate 3,797, forward strand.
AAAAACAGTCCGCTCTACGATGAAGAGGATGCTGAAATCATGCAGATGCTGGGAGAAGCCCAATGTCTCCGTGCCATGGTATACCATGATATGGTAGTCATGTTCGGTGATATTCCCTTTACCTTCCAACCTGCCTCACAGTTGGGAGATAATTATGTTATCCCTATCATGGATCGTAAAGATATACAAGACAACCTGATAAACGACCTAAAAGCAATTGCCCCTAAGATGAATTCGTCTGTAAGCGTTACCGTAGAACATGCTTCCAAAGAATTCGCATATGCTCTCATCGCACGTATCGCACTCACAGCAGGAGGATATTCACTGCATCCAGACAAGAATAATCCCAATAGTTACGGAACAATGAGCCGTCCGGAAAATTATCAGGACTACTACCGTATTGCCAAGGAATATACCAATCTGGTTATCCAGTCCGGTTCTCACTCTATCGGGACTTCCTACAAAGACGTATTCCTGAAAGAAAGTAACTTCGAACTTATCAGCAAGGGAGATCCCATCTTCGAAATTCCTTTTGCCAAAGAATCAACAGGTGAAACCGGAAACATTCAGGGACCAACCTCTACAGCCAACGAAGGTCAGACTCTTGGAAAGAATGTGTGGGGAGCTGCCGACGGAAATGGCAGATTAAGTGCTTTCTATCGCTATTCGTTCGACGAAAAAGACAAACGCCGCGACTTTATCAACGGACTCTGGTATTACGGAAACAGTGAGAACAATGCTACTCAGGATTCTTGCCTCATACGTTCAGACTATACCGTACACAACAACAAATGGTCTAAGCTGTGGGCTAATGCCGGACAATTCCTCAACACAAGCTCGGGCAATACAGGTATCAACTTCCCTTACATGCGTTATGCCGATGTCTTACTGATGAATGCCGAGGCTATCAATGAACTGGAAGGTCCTACCAAAGAAGCACAAGAATCACTCCGTCAGGTGCGTAGCCGTGCTTTCGACGATCAGGGAGCTGTCAATACCTATGTAACCAATGCAGCCTCATCTAAGGAAAAGTTCCTCCAGGCGATTCTTGACGAAAGAAAATGGGAATTTGCCGGTGAAAACGTCCGCTGGCGCGACCTTGTCCGCAATAACCTCTACAGTCAGGAAGTAGTATACAGCTTCTTGCGTTACCTCTCGGTTGCCATGTCAAATGCCGGTACATATACCGGATTCGAAGATGATATAGCCGAACACGACGGAAGCAATTATCTGGACGAACTGCCTGAGTATATGTATTATCATGTACTTCCTCAGAGTGCAGAATGGCGCGTAGACCCAAGTCAGGTATACGGCTATCCGTACCCGAATACTACACTGGATATTCTTTACATTTACAATCCTTATAAATCGGCAAGCCAGCCGGCAACAGCTCTTACCGCCATCGACGGAAAGACATGGGAGTCAGCCGAATTTTATCAGTGGAGTAGCGATTCTGAACCTACCAACCAATGCAAATTCTCATTCTATGGATATATACGCCATACAGAACAAGGTAACATCGTATTGGTAAAGGATGGTACAGAAATACCATTGGAAGGCAGCACCGTTCCTTCGGTCAACACATTGCCGCCGGTACGTTATATTCTGCCTTATCCTAATGCAGCAATCCAACGCTCTGCCGGAGCTTATAAGAACTACTATGGATATTAATAACAATTTTCAAAACAGATTACCATGAAAAATATATTTCTATATTCCCTGATGCTATTATCTGCACTTTCCTTCAGTTCGTGTTCCGACGAAGATGAAAGTTTCGGTGGCTCATTAGACCGGGAATGGATGACAATGTTCATCTGCGACAATAACAGAGGCAAGGGAGATGACTATGCATACAACTGCAAGGCAGAAGGTCCTAACGGAAACGATATTCATCTGTACTGGTACGGTGTAAACGACTGTGCCGGATATCAGATTCGACAGGCACTCCAGCCGAATGTTGCAAACGGTGCTGACGCGTGGGGTACATCTGCAGAAAACGGACTGTTACTGCTTGATACAATCGTAGGACCCGATGTGCTCGACCTGGTCATCAAGGATCAGCAGTATTCCACCGACTTTCGTTTTGCCATCCGTGTACTCTCCAAGAAAGACGATAACATTACCGATTTCTCACATGCTTCCAAATGGTACGGACACGGCGACGGAAGACAGTGGGCAGAATACCTTGGCATCACTACAGCCGACCGTTATGCTACTCCGTTCTGTGTATATGTCGACGGTTCAAAAACTACCGAAACTACAATGCGTGTCATGCTGAACCGTAACTTCGATGTCGTTTCCGAAGGGGTGTCCGAAGATGACAAAGCTATCTACCGTGAAAAGTTTGAATTGGATGCCAATAATAACTTCGTATACCAGTGGCTGGAAGTAGCACCTTCACCCAATAACCCGGAATCTACCGTAAACGACAAATGGAAAAACTACAGACTTACAGAAGAAGACTTCGAAAAAGGTTATGTAGACATCGACGGACTTCAGAAGAACTCTGTATATGTCATCAATGTACGTAATGAAAACGTCAAGGTAAAATGGGATGCGTATTATAACACTTACTCTGCACGCTCCGACGGTGAACCGGGAGAACCTATTCTGGTAACTCACGAACTGACTCCTCCAAGCCGTGACTACTTCGACACGGAAGAAGCTTATCAGACTGCTCTGGAACAGCACGAAGTGGCACTCAAATACAATGCAATGCGTATCGACTTCATGCTGACCGACTTTATCTCTGATGTAAATCTGGCAGAAGGACAGACATTCTATCTGGAAGGAGGTAAGACATATTGTATGTTCAACAACCTGACCACTTGTAAAGGATTCGTACTCCGCACCAATCCGGAAGATGTAGCTGCCGGCAAGCGTGCTAAAATCTTGCTGGGCGGTATGCATACTACCGGAACCAATGTAAACTCTATGAACCTGATGTTCGGCCGTCAGCCACAGGCAGGCGAAGGTGGAGAAATCTACATGAAGATGCTTGAATTCTATGATATCGATTTCGACTGCCCGCTTGCACTCAACTATGGCGACAACATAGCCGGAGTTGGCTCTACTACTGGAAACTATTTCATCAATATGTTCTCCAACGGTATGGCAGTACATCTGGAAAACTTCGTTATCAAGAACTGTACATTCAAAAGACTCGTCCGCGGATTCATCCGTGAACAAGGACCAAACTATAAAATATGGGATCACGTCCTGATTGAAGACAACCAGTTCTTCGACTGTGGATATTACAGCAACGGAGCAGGTGGATATCCTTGGATTGCAGGCTCTGGTAGCAATGCCAATTCTAATCTGTACAAAGACTTTGTTGTCCGCGGAAATACATTCTACGATTGCCCGTTCCCGTCATTCTTCAATGAAACCAAACAGGCCAACTGGAAGGGAGGAGCATGGAATATCACTTTCGAAAACAATACACTGGTCAACTGGAATACTCGTGCTGCCGGCAATATCTTCGCTATGCGAAACATCCCCGACGGAAGTACTTATACCGTAAGAAACAACCTGATTATCCTGATTATCCTGACTAAACAGGATGGTGATGCACGTAACATAATTATGGCAGGTGCCGATATCCGTAAGACTATGACACTCCCCGACGGTTCTGCCGGACATATCACGTTGAACTTCGAGAACAACTATTCTACAAATACCTTCCTGAGCAACGGACAGATATTCAGCAACAACCCGTGGACTGCTACAAAAAACAACTTCGGAAGTCTGGTCAACGACGGCTCTGCTACATTAAACGGTTCACTGGAAGTTCTGGTCGACGATATCTCACCGCTTGAACTGATGGTTAATCCTAATCCGCCGCATAAGGCTGCTACCAACAGTGACCGATTCATGCACCGTGCAGATGCACTGGATGGAACCGGTGGAGAACATGGTGTGAACCTTTACTATAACAAGAGCAGCAAGGTAACAAATTCTAAGATTTATCAGTTGAACATCGGTGCTCCAAGATGGAGAAACGGTCAGCAATAAGTTTCAAGAATATCAGAAACCTCGAAAAAAGGTATTAAAAAAAGTGAGCTTGTTCAAGATTACATTGAACAAGCTCACTTTTTTAATATCACTCAGGATCAGCCGTTATAAACGGTTGTAAGCCTCTTCCAGTTGCTTCATTGCCTGTTCAAGAACAGAACGAGTACAGCCCACATTCATTCGCATAAAGCCGATACCTTCCTTGCCGAAAGTCTCACCGTTGTTCAGAGCCAGATGGGCCTTCGATACGAAGAAGTCTTCAAGCTCTTGCTGCGACATACCCAAATCACGGCAGTCCAGCCATACCAGATAAGAAGCCATCGGACGCATAGCCTTGATTTTCGGCATATGTGCTTTCAGATAATCATCCAGATAGTCGATATTTCCTTGTATATAAGCCAGACATTGTTCCAGCCATTCCGTTCCGTTGGAATAAGCAGCCTCTACTGCAGGGAAGGCAAAAACATGCCCACCGCCGAATTCACAACTTTCCATATAAGTAGCAAACCGTTTGTGCAGTCCCTCATTATAAATAATAGCATGCGAAGCTGCCACTCCCGGCATATTGAAAGCCTTGCTGGGAGCCATGAACGTAACGGAATTGTTCTTTGCCCGTTCGGAAATCATGGCAAAAGGTACATGGCGGTGAGGAGGCAACGTCAGGTCGGCATGAATCTCATCAGAAAAGACAATGACATTATCCTCCGCACAGATATCGGCTATAGCTTTCAGCTCCTCGTGCGTCCAGACTACTCCACCCGGATTGTGAGGATTGCACAGAATAAATACGCGCACGCCCTTAATCTCCCTGCGGAACAAATCCAGATCCATCCGATACTTGCCGTTTTCCAATACCAGCGGACACTCCACCAGACGGCGGTCATTACGGGTTACCAGCCACGAGAATGGAGGATACACCGGAGGCATGATCATAATCTTGTCACCCGGATGAGTGAAAGCATTGATCGCCATTCCCAGTCCCGGTACAATGCCCGGTACGTAAGTAATCTGTTCCTTTTCTACCTTCATGCCATAACGAGCATCCACCCAGTCGATTATCGCCCGATAATAACTGTCAGGCTTGCATGTATAGCCCAGTACAGGATGTTCACAACGTTTTTTCACCGCATCGAGCACAAACGGAGGTGTAGCAAAATCCATATCTGCCACCCACATAGGGATAAGGTCTGTCCGTCCCCAGATATCCTTCATTCCTTCTATTTTTTCCGCATTCGTACCTCGCCGGTCTATCGGTTCGTCAAAATTATAATTCATGGTAATAGTGCATTAAATTGATACATTTGTCATAACACAAATGTAATCGAATATGTCGTGGAAAGAAAATATTTAAAGAAAAAGTTCATAAAAGTATTGTTTTTTCAAGAAAAGTATTACATTTGCAACCGTAATGATAACAAAATAACAGAACAAGAATGAAAACTTTTGCGACATACTTCTTCTTTTACTTTTTTTACTTTTACTTTAGCAATGAAGTGAAGCGGGAGTTCGCATATGTATAATAAACCAATGAATAAATAAAAATGATATCACGAAATCCCGCTTTCAACAGAAGCGGGATTTTTTATTTTAAAACAAAAGCAAATGAAAAGAATAGCTATACAAGGTGTACCGGGGTCATATCACGACATTGCAGCCCATAAATACTTCAAGAATGAGGAAATCGAACTGATCTGTTGCAATACATTCGAAGAGGTATTCGAGAACCTGCGCAAGGACAGCAATGTCATCGGGCTCGTTGCCATAGAAAATACGATAGCCGGAAGCCTGCTTCATAACTACGAACTGCTGCGCGAAAGCGGGGCAACCATTATCGGAGAACACAAGCTGCGCATCAGCCACAGCATCATGTGCCTGCCCGACGAAGACTGGAAAGACCTGAAAGAAGTCAATTCTCATCCGGTAGCACTGGCACAGTGCCGCGAATTTCTCCAGCATCATCCGGAACTGAAAGTGGTAGAAACGGATGATACTGCCGGAAGTGCCAAGGACATTCACGACAAACAACTGAAAGGACATGCGGCTATCTGTTCCAAGTATGCAGCCGAGATGTACGACATGAAGATTCTTCAGGAAGGCATCGAAACCAACAAGCATAACTTTACCCGTTTTCTGGTAATATGCGACCCGTGGATTGCCGACGAGCTGAAAGACCGCTCCAAGGTAAACAAGGCGAATATCGTCTTCTCCCTTCCGCACAGCGAAGGTAGTCTGTCGAAAGTTCTTTCCATCTTTTCATTTTACAACATCAACCTGACCAAGATTCAATCATTGCCTATCATCGGACGCGAATGGGAATATATGTTTTACGTAGATGTAATGTTCAATGATTACCTGAGATATAAACAATCCATCGATGCGGTAACCCCGCTCACCAAAGCACTTAAAATATTAGGAGAATATGCAGAAGGAGAATCAACATTATAACATACAGCCTGCCGACAGACTGGCAAGCGTAAGCGAATATTACTTCAGCCGGAAACTGAAGGAAGTGGCAAAAATGAATGCCGAAGGAAAAGACGTCATCAGTCTGGGTATCGGAAGCCCCGACATGCCGCCTTCGGAAGAAACCATCAAGGTGTTGTGCGAAAATGCCAAAAAGCCGGACGCACATGGTTATCAGCCTACGGTAGGTATTCCTGAACTGCGCAAGGCTATGGCCGACTGGTACAAACGCTGGTATAACGTCGACCTCGATCCGGCTACGGAAATTCAGCCGCTCATCGGTTCGAAGGAAGGTATCCTGCACGTCACGCTGGCACTGGTCAACCCGGGCGATCAGGTACTGGTACCGAATCCAGGCTATCCTACGTATACATCGCTGAACAAGATTCTGGGAAGTGAGATTGTCAACTACAACCTGCGTGAGGACAATCACTGGCAACCCGATTTCGACGAACTGGAAAAGATGGATCTGAGCCGTGTAAAAATCATGTGGACCAATTATCCCAACATGCCGACAGGTGCCAATGCTACCATGGAACTGTACGAAAAACTGGTCGACTTTGCACGCCGCCATAACATTGTCATCGTAAACGATAATCCGTACAGTTTCATTCTGAACCGCAAACCCATCAGTATCCTCAACGTACCGGGAGCCAAAGAATGCTGCATCGAGTTCAACTCCATGAGCAAGAGCCACAACATGCCGGGCTGGCGTGTAGGTATGCTTGCCACCAATGCTACATTCGTACAGTGGATTCTGAAGATAAAGAGTAACATCGACTCGGGAACGTTCCGTCCTATGCAACTTGCTGCCGCTCAGGCTTACCGCAACAGCGCAGAGTGGCACGAAGAAGCCAATATCAACGTATACAGCCGCCGCCGGAAACTGGCAGAAGAAATCATGACGACGCTGGGATGTACGTTCGATCCCGATCAGGTAGGTATGTTCCTGTGGGGAAGAATTCCCGACTCGTATGCTGATGTGGAAGACCTTACCGAAAAGGTGCTGCACGAAGCACGGGTATTCATCACACCGGGATTCATCTTCGGCAGCAACGGAAAACGGTACATCCGCATCTCGCTCTGTGCCAAGGAAGAGAAGCTGGCAGAAGCCCTGAAACGTATCAAAGCGATATTCTAAAGATAATAAACTAAAAAAAGATAGTATATGGAACTGAATTTACAACCCATCGAACTGGAAGGTGTTTCAAAGGAACGCCCTCTTATCATAGCAGGTCCTTGCAGTGCTGAAACAGAAGAGCAGGTTATGACCACAGCTACCCAACTGGCCAACAAGGGTATTAAAATCTTCCGTGCCGGAATATGGAAACCACGTACCAAACCGGGAGGTTTCGAAGGTATCGGCGTAGACGGACTGGCATGGCTGAAGCGTGTGAAACAGGAAACGGGTATGTATGTCGCTACCGAAGTGGCTACTGCCAAGCATGTATACGAATGTCTGAAAGCCGGCATCGATATTCTGTGGATAGGTGCCCGTACCACTGCCAACCCGTTTGCGGTTCAGGAAATTGCCGACGCACTGAAAGGTGTGGATGTTCCGGTATACGTAAAGAACCCGGTCAACCCCGACCTGGAATTGTGGATCGGTGCGCTGGAACGTATCAACAATGCAGGACTGAAACGTCTGGGAGCTATCCACCGCGGATTCTCTTCGTACGACAAGAAGATTTACCGTAACCTGCCGCAGTGGCATATTCCTATCGAACTGCGCCGCCGTATTCCCAACCTGCCTATCTTGTGCGACCCGAGCCATATCGGCGGTAAGCGTGAACTGATTGCACCGCTTTGCCAGCAGGCTATGGACTTGGGACTGGACGGACTGATTGTCGAATCTCACTGTAACCCGGACTGTGCATGGAGTGATGCCGCACAGCAGGTCACTCCCGATGTACTCGATTACATCCTCAACCTGCTGGTTATCCGTAAGGAACACCAGTCGACTGAAAGCCTGCACGAGCTTCGCCAGCAGATAGACAGTTGCGACAACGAACTCATGGAAATCCTTGCCAAACGTATGCGTATCTGCCGTGAGATTGGTACTTTCAAGAAAGAACATAACATGACGGTTCTCCAGACCGGACGTTACAATGAAATTCTCGACAAGTGTGGTGCACAAGGCTCACTCTGCGGAATGGATGCCGACTTCATCAAACAGGTATTCGAGGCTATCCACGAAGAAAGTGTACGCCAGCAACTGGAAATCATCAACAAGTAATTACTACAAGAAAAGAATCAGAAACCACGTACTCCCCTACCACGGCAGCAGCGAGTTTCTGATTCTTCTTTATCACAATTCAACGAACTATGAGAATATTAATTCTGGGAGCAGGAAAAATGGGCTCGTTCTTTACCGATGTATTGAGCTTCGACCACGAAGTTGCGGTATACGATGTCGACCCCAAGCGTCTGCGCTTCATGTACAACTGCCTTCGGTTCACCGATACCAGCGAAATAGAAACATTCAAACCCGAACTGGTCATCAATGCGGCAACCGTCAAATATACACTGAATGCCTTCAATCAGGTTCTTCCTCTTATTCCCAAAGACTGTATCATCAGCGATATAGCTTCTGTCAAGACCGGACTGAAAGAGTTTTATGAAAACTGTGGCTTCCGTTACGTATCTACTCACCCCATGTTTGGTCCTACATTTGCCAACCTCGACAAACTGAGCACGGAGAATGCTATCATTATCAAGGAAGGCGACCATCTGGGCAAGATTTTCTTCAAGGACCTGTATCAACGACTGGGATTGAATATTTTCGAATATACGTTCGAGGAGCACGATGAAACAGTGGCTTACTCTCTGTCTATCCCCTTTGTTTCCACATTTGCCTTTGCAGCGGTCATGAAACATCAGGATGCTCCGGGTACTACCTTCAAGCGCCACATGGCTATCGCCAAGGGAGTGATGAGTGAAGACGATTTTCTGTTGCAGGAAATTCTGTTCAACCCGCGTACTCCGGCACATGTAGAAGGTATCCGTACCGAGCTGAACGAGCTGCTGGACATCATCAACAAGAAGGATGCGACCAGAATGCGTGCCTATCTGGCAAAGATTCGCGAGCACATCAAATAAGAAATAACGATTTCGGAAATCTCTCTGTTGCTGCCTCTGCAAGCGCATAAAACAACAGAGAGATTTTTTTATGTCACCCCATTGTACAGGCAGTAATAGGCGATAACTTTTTTTTATGACAGATTCTCGAACGGAAGTCGTACCTTTGCAGTACGAAAACCAATTTAATATTTACAATTATGTATAAATCAATTATTCGTCCCTGGTTATTCCGTATCGATGCAGAGAAAATCCACAACCAGATTATAACCATGCTTCATGTATATCGTCACCTGCCCCCGGTAAAAGGTCTGATCCGTTCGGCTTACCGTCCTAAGGCTGCTCCCTTCCAGTGGCAGGACCTGACATTCGGCAACCGTGTGGGACTGTCTGCCGGTTTCGACAAGGAAGCAAGTTGTTTCGACGAATTAAGTGATTTAGGCTTCGGGTTCCTCGAAGTAGGAACGGTTACCCCCGAAAAGGTTGCCGGAAACCCCTCACCGCGCGTCTTCCGTCTGCCGCAAGACCATGCCTTAGTATCCCGCACCGGCTTCAATAATCCCGGAAAGGCTGCCGTACTGGAAAATCTGAAACGGAAACGAAACGGAAAATATATACTGGGTGTCAATATCAACAGCAATCATCCGGCCGACGAAGCCCTGGCTGTAGCGGAGGTTACCGACCTGTACGATACGTTCAGCACGTATGCCGATTACTATACCATCAACTGGGGAAGCATCGCTCCCGAGATACTGGGTACCATACTCACTGTCCTGACTGACGAGAAGCAGCATGTACGCAAGCCTGTCCTGCTGAAACTTCCGGCTGATGTTCCTCTCGAAAAGCTGGACGGCATCATCAACTTTGCCTGCCAGCATCACGTCAGCGGATTCATCGCTACCGGACCGACACAAGACCGCTCGCTGCTCATCCACTCCAGTCAGTCGGAAATCACTCAGGTAGGTGCCGGAGGTATCAGCGGACTGCCGGTCATCCACAAGTCGGTAGAAGTTGTCAAATACCTTTCCGCCCATGCCCCAAAGACATGCTGATTATCGGAGCTGGAGGCGTCATGACACCGCTGGAAGCCCACAACATGCTCAAGGCAGGCGCACATCTGGTACAGATTTATTCAGCCTTCATCTACGAGGGACCGGGCATCGTGAAACGTATAGCGGAAGCGTTACCTTCACAGCAAAAATAAACTTTCCTCTGTTGCCGCATAAAAAAACTGACCCACCCATCACAGGCGAGTCAGTTTTTATTATAAGAGTGATTAACTAAAAAAAATTACTTGTTTAAGCCAAAATAGCCGTCCCATGCATCGTCAATCTGGAGATAATAGTAATCGTAACCGGTTACATCATCGATATCCAACGGATCATCATCATCATCAGGATCACCAGAACCTGGAAGGTCCGGTGTCTTTTTTGTACCGATTGAGTAGAAATGATTGCGGGTAATGGAATAACCTTCCTCATTATCAACATTACTATTACTATCTTTAAGTGGAACAGCTTTTATGATCTGGCCATCTGTACCCCAATACACAATGTTCAGTGCATTCCAGCCATCATTTGAAGTATTCTTTGCAGGGAATGGAAGCAGGAAACAACTGCCAAACAAGGTATTGTTCTTACATTCGATGTTGTCATCCATATATTGTTTCACGTCAACATCCATTTCGTCTGGCAGTAAAAATCTCTTATTGTCGGTTTTTTCTTCCCCATTACTTTTTCTTGAGAAGCTATAAGAACCTCCGTTTGATGCAGTATCAAAATTGCTCGTATTATCTGAATTAAAAGTAAAAGTCAACAAATCTGTGTTAGAAAAGCTATCATTAGTATATCCATTATATTCTGGATTCAACTCACCATTCTCACCTTTATAAGGGAAATACAATCCTTCTACATCAATAATGGTAGAAATAGTGACTTTTCCAACTTTTTTGTTCAATACATAAGCAGGTACATTTTCCAGATAAACCAACATACCGGCTACCTGACGTTCGAGAATAAGTGTATTTTCTGCCGTAAACAACCCATGTTCATTTACACTTGCCTTAATGGCTCCTGAAAAAATCTCCTCAGGAAACTTTTCCGGATTTTTTGTAGTGTTTATTGCACATTTCAAGCCGACAATATCAACCATTGTAGGTTTTCCACTTTCATCATCAACCGTCTTTTGCTGATTCGTCAAAGTATAAGGAAAAGTTGTTCCACTTGCAGCATTGTATCCATAAGACGTGAGTTCGGGATAAGAAAGTATCTTTAAAAGTTGGTAATCACCGAATTATTTTGTATATTTAAGTCTGACAAACAATTAATTACAAATTAACA